>NZ_BAAILP010000200.1:0-5320 GCF_054589055.1 Novosphingobium sp. 11B
CCCGGACTTGATCCGGGACCGGTGGCGGTCTTTAGGCGCGAACTCGCTGCGCGCGCCGCAAGGTGGGTTGGTCCCGGCCAGCGGTCCCGGATCAAGTCCGGGACGACGGATATTCAGTTCTTAACCTGACAGCTCATCCCTGCGGCCTTCATACCCAAGCACAAGGCCCGCGCCGCCGCGCCGTCGCCGGGGACGGCCTGTAGGCGGTAGACGGTGCCGATGTCCGCCTTGCCCTGAACCACGCGGTGACTCATGCTGCCGAGCGGTTCGTACTGCGTCTTGAGCGTGTTCCATCCGGCCTCCGCCGCCTCCTTCGAGGCATAAGCGCCGACCTGCACACCGACACCGCTGACCACCGGAGCGGCCGCGGAAGCCTTGTCGGTCGGCTTGGCTTCGGCAGGCTCGGCAGTCGTGCGGAAGCCCGGCGCGGGCGTATCGTCGCTCTTGTCGATCTGGACGGGGCGCGACTGGCCCTCGGCGACCGCGAAGCTGGTGTCGCCGGTGCCCTCGACGACTTCGCCACCGGGGTTGTCGGGCTTGACCTTGTAAGGGGCCTTGGGCGCGGCGATCACGCCGCCGTCTGCGACCAGCGGTTGCTCGGGACGGCTCTTGATCGCCCAGACCACGCCGCCGCCGATGACCACAAGCGCGACGAGGCCGAGTGCGCCCAGCAGCACGCCCTGTCCGATGCCGGAGCGCTCTTCCTCATAACCCTCGTCGTCGCCTTCCAGCCAGGGGAGGCGCACGTCCTCCTCCAGCTGCAACTGCTGCGCGGTGGCGCCGAACGCGGCCGAGGCGGACGCATCGCCGTCCTCCTCGAAGTAGGGGCTGCCCTGCTTGCCCGAGCCGAACACCGGGTTCTTCTTCTCCGGTTTCGGGAAATAGCCGTCGTCAGCGCCTGCCATGGATCACATTTCCTCCACCGCCTCGACCCCGAGCAGAGCCAGGCCGTTGCGGACAAGTTGCCCGATCTGCGCCGCCAGGAAAAGCCGCGCACCCGTCAGCTTTGCATCCTGCGCGTTAACAAACCGCTTTTCCACCCTGTCGTTGCCGAGGTTCCAGTAGCCATGGAACGCCGCCGCGACGTCACCGAGGTAGAAGGCGATGCGGTGCGGTTCGCGCGCTGCCGCCGCCGCCTCGACGATGCGGGGGAACTGCGCGGCCAGCTTGACCAGTTCCAGCTCCTCTTCGCCCAGCAGTTCGACGTGCTCGCCCGAGGGGGTGAAGCCGCCCTCGGCCAGCCCCTTGCGCAGCGTCGAGTGGACGCGGGCATTAGCGTACTGGACGTAGAACACCGGGTTGTCTTTGCTGGCTTCGACGACCTTGGCGAAGTCGAAGTCCATCTGCGCCTCGGGCTTGCGGGTCAGCATGGTGAAGCGCACCACGTCCTTGCCCACTTCGGTCACGACTTCGGCCAGCGTGACGAAGTTGCCCGAACGCTTGGACATCTTCACCGGCTCGCCGTCACGCAGCAGCTGGACCATCTGCACCAGCTTGATCTCGAACGGCGTGGGTTCGCCATCGGCGCCGGTCATGGCGGCCACGGCAGCCTTGATGCGCTTGACGGTGCCCGCGTGGTCCGCACCCCAGATATCGACGAGGGCGTCGGCGCTCTGGGCCTTCTGGAAGTGGTAGGCAAGGTCGGCGCCGAAATAGGTCCAGGTGCCGTCCGACTTCTTGATAGGGCGGTCCTGATCGTCGCCGAACGCGGTGGACTTGAACAGCGGCAGTTCGACCGCTTCCCAGTCCTCCAGCGTCTTGCCCTTGGGCGCTTCGAGCACGCCGTCGTAGACGAGGCCCTTGGCGCGCAGCCAGGCTTCGGCCTCGTCGGGCTTGCCGCTGGCCTGCAGTTCCGCCTCCGACGAGAACAGGTCGTGGTGGATGCCGAGGAGCGCGAGGTCGTCCTTGATCATCACCAGCATCGCGGCGACGGCCTTCTTCTGGAACAGCGCCAGCCATTCCGACTCGGGTGCGGCAGCGTACGTCTCGCCGAACTCGGCGGCGAGCTGCTGGCCTACCGGCACCAGGTATTCGCCCGGATAGAGCCCCTCGGGGATCGCGCCGACGTCGTGCCCGAGCGCCTCGCGGTAGCGCACGTGCGCCGAGCGGGCGAGCACCTGCACCTGCCCGCCGGCATCGTTGACGTAGTATTCCTTGGTGACCTTGTGGCCCGCGAACTCCAGCAGCGTCGCCAGCGCATCGCCGACGACCGCGCCGCGGCAGTGGCCCATGTGCATCGGCCCGGTGGGGTTGGCCGAGACGTATTCGACGTTCACCGTCGTCCCGCCGCCCATCGTCGAGCGGCCGTAATCCGCGCCGAGATCGGCGATCGCGCGCAGTTCGGTCAGCCACGTGGCGGAAGAGAGGCGCAGGTTGATGAAGCCCGGCCCTGCGATCTCGGCCGACGTCACCGAATCGAGCTTCGACAGCTCCGCCACCAGCGCCTCGGCGAGATCGCGCGGCTTCAGGCCGGCGGGCTTGGCCAGCACCATCGCGGCGTTGGTCGAGAGGTCGCCGTGCGAGGGATCGCGCGGCGGCTCGACCGTGATCGCGCCTCGCTTGAGGCCGCCCGGCAGCGTGCCCGCTGCTTCCAGCGCATCGAGCGCGGCGGAAAGGTGGCCTGCGAAGGCGGCGTAAAGGGTCTGCGTAGTGCTCATGACGCGCGCGGATAGCCCAAGTATGGAAGAAGGGAAACAGGGCGCTGCAAGGTGACAGGTTTACACCGTTGACACGGTCCAGAGGGGAAAGGTGTCACCTTGGGCCGGAAAGTGTCACCTTGCGGGGGTAAGGTGACACATTTTGCGGGGAATGTGTCACCTTGTGAGGGGGATGTGTCACCTTGCGGTGTAACCTTGTGCGGCCGTGGAGGTTCGGGCGGGGCATGGGAGTAATCTATCGGAGCGGGCGGTCTGTAGGAAAGCGGGCGAGCCGTAAGCGCCCCGTTGCACACCTTGTGTATCCTCCCTGTTGCGAAGCAATGGGGAGGGGGACCGCTCGCGTAGCGAGTGGTGGAGTGGGAGGAACCCCTCCGTCAGCCCTGCGGACTGCCATCTCCCCATCGCTGCGCGACAGGGAGGATAAAAGGCAGTCCCCCTGTCCAAACCCACCCTTTTGCGCTAACGGCGCGCGATGCAAACGACTGCGACTCCCCGGACCTACCGCGTCAAGAGCTTCGGCTGCCAGATGAACGTCTACGACGGCGACCGCATGGCCGAACTGCTCGCCGAACAGGGCATCACCGCCGCGCCGGAAGGCGAGGAGGCGGACCTTGTCGTGCTCAACACCTGCCACATCCGCGAGAAGGCGGCGGAGAAGGTCTATTCCGACATCGGCCGTCTCGTGAAGAACTGGGACCGCGAGGATGGGTCGGCACCCATGATCGCCGTCGCTGGCTGCGTCGCGCAGGCCGAGGGCGAGGAAATCATGGCCCGCGCGCCCGCCGTGACGATGGTCGTCGGCCCGCAGGCCTACCACCGCCTGCCCGAGATGGTCCGCGCCGCCAGCGCGGGCGAGCGCGTCACCGATACCGACATGCCCGCCGAAACCAAGTTCGACGCCCTGCCCCGCCGCAAGCGGTCCGGCCCCACGGCGTTCCTGACCGTGCAGGAAGGCTGCGACAAGTTCTGCACCTATTGCGTGGTGCCCTATACCCGCGGCGCCGAAGTCTCGCGCCCTTATGCCGCGCTGATCGACGAGGCGAAGCTGCTGGTCGAGGCCGGCGCGCGCGAGATCACGCTGCTCGGCCAGAACGTCAATGCCTGGACCGGCGAGAACGCCAAGGGGCAAATGGCCGGCCTCGACGGGCTGGCGCGCGAACTGGCGGCGATCCCGGAACTGGCCCGCATCCGCTACACCACCAGTCATCCCAACGACATGACGCAGGGCCTGATCGACGCCCACGGCGAGAACGCCAAGCTGATGCCGTTCCTCCACCTGCCGGTGCAGGCGGGTAACGACCGCGTGCTCAAGGCGATGAACCGCAGCCATACGGTCGAGAGCTACCTCAAGATTCTCGACCGGGTACGCGCGGTGCGGCCGGACATCGCGCTGTCGGGCGACTTCATCGTCGGCTTCCCCGGCGAGACCGACGCCGAATTCGAGGATACGCTGGGGCTCGTCGACGCGGTCGGCTATGCGCAGTGCTTCAGCTTCAAGTATTCGCCCCGCCCCGGTACGCCTGCCGCGACGATGGGCGACCAGGTCTCCGCCGCAGTGATGGACGAGCGGCTGCAGCGCCTCCAGTCCGCGCTCAACCGCGACCAGCTGGCGTTCAACGCCGCAACGGTCGGCAAGACCTGCGACGTGCTGGTGGAACGCAAGGGCAAGCATGCCGGCCAGTGGCTCGGCAAGTCGCCGTGGCTGCAGTCGGTCCACTTCACCGGAGAGGCAGAGGTCGGCCAGATCGTGCGCGTCGCAATCACCAGCGCCGGGCCGAACAGCCTCGGTGCGGTTCCGCTGACCGCAGAGGTGGCGTGAGTCGCCAGCCACTCGTCCTCGTCCCGGGCCTGACTTGCGACGCGGAGGTCTTCCGCGCGCAAACTGCTGCGCTGGCGGACGTGGCGGACATGACCCTCGCCGATACGCTCAGCGACGGCTCGATCGCCGCCATGGCCGAGCGGCTGCTCGACGATGCGCCCGATACCTTTGCGCTCGCGGGGTTTTCGATGGGTGGCTACGTGGCAATGGAAGTGATCGCCCGCGCGCCGGAGCGGGTCACGCGGCTCGCCCTGCTCGACACCAGCGCCACGGCTGATGCGCCCGACTATGCCGCCGTCCGCCGCGCCGCCGTCAGGACCGCGCGGGAACGCGGCTTCGAGAAAGTTCTGCGCGGCAGCCTTGGCCTGCTGGTCCATCCGCAGGCGGACCCGGCGATCGGGGATGCGGTAGTGGCGATGGCCCTGCGCGTCGGGATCGAGGCGTTCGAACGGCAGCAGGGCGCGATCATCGCCCGCGCCGATCCGCTGCCGGGTCTCGGCGCGATCGCGGTGCCGACGCTGGTGCTGGTCGGCGAGGACGACCGCACCACGCCGCTGCACTATTCGCGCACGATCGCGCAGACCGTGCCGGGTGCGACCTTAGTTACGATCCCGCAATGCGGCCACATGGCGCCGATGGAGCGGCCGGAAGCGGTGAACGCGGCGCTGCGTGAGTGGCTTTTGGCGTAGTCGAGCCTGTCCCCCAACGGCAAGTCAAGGTCACACAGGTTCGTCATTGCGAGCGCAGCGAAGCAATCCAGAGCGGTTCAAGACTGCCCTGGATTGCTTCGCTGCGCTCGCAATAACGAAAGGGGGGCATCCACGAAAAAGCCCCGGAACTCACG
>NZ_BAAILP010000200.1:5421-7276 GCF_054589055.1 Novosphingobium sp. 11B
GGGCGTGCTTCTTACCAGAAGAAGCCGTTGTGCGCGGTGACCACGCGGCCGGTGCGGGTGTTGACCATGACCACGTCGTTGTTGTAGCGGACCCAGCGATGGCCGGCGCGCGGGGCGGGCAGACGATAGCGGGCATAGTCACGCACCCAGTAGCGGTCACCGTAGTAGGCGGGCTGGAAACGGTAGCCCACGGTCACCGGGCGATAGCGATAGCCGCGCGGGCCGACATAAGCCGGGCGGCGGTAGTCGTTGCGATGCGACTGGCGATAGTCGCGCCAGTCCTCGCGCAGTTCCTGGCGGGAGTCGCGCACATCGCGGCGGGCATCGCGGACGTCGCGGCGGTCACCGTAGCGCTGGGCCTGGCGCAAGTCGCGCTCGTCGCGGCGAACCTCGCGGGCGCTGTCACGGACTTCGCGGGCGCTCTGGGCCGAGGCCATGGTCGGGACCGCGACGGTCGGCAGGGCTACACCGGCAGCCAGGGCAATCATGAAGAACTTGCGCACCAGTATTCTCCTTCTTCTCAAGAGCCGTATCCGGCCTTCTGATTGGAAACTGCCCGCGCGCTCCTGAACGATCCGGGAATGCGGCGTGCAGCGTGGGGACATAAGTGTCGCACCCTTGCGACAGTTGCATGCCCGAGCGCCGAAACGCGCAGTTATCCCCGACGAAACGCAGGAAATTTTGCAGAAACCTCCTTGCGGGACGCGCCCTGTGGAGCCATCTTCACGGTAGAACGAGACATCAATCTCGCATGAAAGGAGCACATGGCCCGCAAAGCAGCCCGTGCCGTCGATCCGGCACAATTCCGCCCCGAAACCCACCGTCGGGCGCGTGTCGAAATAGATTTCGACGAACCTGTGTTGCTGGGAGCCCTGTTCGGGCAATTCGATTCAAATCTGGTGCAAGTGGAGAACCGCCTCGGCGTGTACATCTCCGCCCGGGGCAGCAAGATCCAGATCGAAGGGCCGGACGATGCCGTCGCCCGCGCGCGCGACACGCTCAAGGGCATGTATCACCGGCTGGAGATGGGGCAGGCGCTCGATTCCGGCGCCATCGAATCCCTGATCGCCATGAGCACCGAACCCACCCTCGAAGGCATCATCACTGGTGACGCAGGCGCGCCGCCGATCATGATCCGCACCCGCAAGAAGACGATTGTGCCGCGTTCGGCGACGCAGATCGACTACATGCGCCAGCTTGCCAAGTCGGACGTCATCTTCGCGCTCGGCCCGGCAGGCACGGGCAAGACGTACGTGGCGGTGGCGCAGGCGGTCAGCCAGCTGATGACCGGCTCGGTCCAGCGCCTGATCCTGTCGCGCCCGGCGGTCGAGGCGGGCGAAAAGCTGGGCTTCCTGCCCGGCGACATGAAGGACAAGGTCGATCCGTACCTGCGTCCGCTCTACGACGCGCTCTACGACTGCATGCCGCCCGAGCAGGTGGAACGCCGCCTCGCCAACGGCGAGATCGAGATTGCCCCGATCGCCTTCATGCGCGGCCGCACGCTGGCCGATGCCTTCGTCATCCTCGACGAAGCGCAGAACACCACGCGCGAGCAGATGAAGATGTTCCTCACCCGCTTCGGCCAGAACAGCCGCATGGTGGTGTGCGGAGACCCGCGCCAGGTCGACATCCCCGGCGGCGACCGCCATTCCGGACTCGCCGACGCGGTCGCCCGGCTGGAGGGCGTGGACGGCATCGCGGTGACCCGCTTCACGGCGGCGGACGTGGTGCGCCATCCGATCGTCGGCCGCATCGTCGAGGCTTACGAGGGGCCGGACGCTTAAGAGAAAGGCCCACCCCCGACCCCTCCCGCAAGCGGGAGGGGAGTAGGTTGTGATTGCCCTCCCGCTTGCGG
>NZ_BAAILP010000200.1:7410-8333 GCF_054589055.1 Novosphingobium sp. 11B
TTCTTCGCCTCGCCCTCGTCCAGCTCCTTGCGCGAAATGCCGAGCAGCCCGGCCAGCTTGTCCTTCTCGGCGCTCTTGAGGTCCGCGTACTTGCGCGGGGCAGGCAGATCGGCGGTGGAGGCCTTCACCTTGTCGATGATCGCCGGCATTTCCTTCATCAGCCGGGGCATCAGCGCCTGCATCCTGTTCATGACCTCGGGCGACATCATGATGATGTAGGAATCCGCCGCGTAGGCCTTGCCCGTCGGCGTGGCGAAGAAGGCGTTCATCTCCTGCAACTGCTTCGCGTCGAACCGCCCGGCGTAGGCGCTCGCCAGACCGTCGCGGATGTCGGGCTCGAACTGGGTCATCAGGCCCATCATGTCGGTCATCATCGTACGGGTGGTGGCCGACATGCGCTGCTTGAAGGCCGGGTCGTAGATCTCCATGATCTGCGCCATGGTGCCGCTGCCCAGCTTCTCGGTATCGACGCCGCTGATCCCGGCAAGGTCCTTGAGCGGCATCTGCATCATGGAATCCATGATGGAATCCATCATCTTGTCCATCGTGCCGTTCATGATCCGGCCATAGGTCCCGAGCGGGAACACGTAGTCGACCGTCTGCTTCGCAGCGGCAAGACGCGCCGGGTCGGCGGCAGCTACGCGCTCGGCCGCAAGAACAGGCGAAGCCGACGCCAGCAGGGCGGCGCAAGCGGTAAGGACGAAACGCATCTGAGATACTCCCACAGGTCCGCTCGAACGGGACGCCGCAGGGCATATCCCGTTCGCCACTATGGGAAAAATGAAAATGATGGTTGGTCGCAGATGCCAGATCGTGCGCCTCGCCGCGCGGGCTTCGACAAGCTCAGCCTGAGCGGGACCGGGAGGTTCGCACCAACTCCGCTCGCCCTGAGCTTGTCGAAGGGCCTCGGATCAGCTCCGCGA
>NZ_BAAILP010000200.1:8429-10921 GCF_054589055.1 Novosphingobium sp. 11B
GTCAAAGCCCCGCTTGCAGCAACCACTCGTGGAAGATGCGCACCGGCCGCGCTTCCAGCGACTTGGGGCGACACACGAACCAGTAGCGGTACGGGCTCTCCACCTCGATGTCGTAGACCCGCGCCAGTCGCGTATCGTGCGAGCGGCGGAAGTGGTCGTCGTGCATGATCGCGATGCCCAGACCCTGCGCCGCCGCCTCCAGCACCAGCTGGCCGGAATCGAAGCGGTCCACCGAGGCCGGGTCGAGATCGGGCAGGTCGATCGCGCGCTTCCACGCATCGAGGCTGTCGGGCAGGTCCTGATGGATCAGGAACGTCTGGCGCGACAGCTTCGCCTCGTCCGGCACCGGGCCCAGTTCCTCGGCCAGCGCCTGCGAGGTGATCGCATAGACCTTGTTGTGATCGAGCTGCACCCGGTAATACTGCGGGTCCGGCTCCTTCGCGAGGATGATCGCGGCGTCCAGCGTATCGCCGACGCGGTCTTCCAGATGCGCGCCGGTATCGATGTCGATGTGCAGGCGCGGATGCAGCTTGCGCAGTTCGGGCAGGCGCGGGAACAGCCGCTGGCCGCCGAACAGCGAAGGCACGCCCAGATGCAGGCGCAGCACCTGGCCGCGATCGATCTGCGCCTCGACCGCCTCGGCCAGTTCTTCCAGCTTGGGCGCGATCGCGGTGTAGAACGCCTGCCCCTCGTCGGTCAGCTTCATCGCCTGGTGCTGGCGGGTGAACAGGCGCTTGCCGGTGAAGTCCTCCAGCGCGGCGACGCGGCGCGACAGGGCCGAGGGACTGAGCGCCAGCTCGTTGGCCGCCGCCTTGGCGGAACCGAGACGCACCACGCGCACGAAAGCTTCGAGCGCACGCAGGGGAGGTAGACGACGTACTGGCACTATTGCGGTCTTTTCACTCGGTTATGGCCGCCGCCGGAGGGTCCGGCGACAGCGGTTATTCGGCCTCGCTCTCCAACTCTTCCACGGGCGGATGCAGGCGCAGGCGCGTCACGCGCCGCTCGTCGCCGTCCGTCACCTCGATCTTCCAGCCGCTTTCGTGGTCCAGGACCGCGCCCACTTCGGGCACTTGTCCGGCCAGCACGAAAGCCAGGCCGCCGAGAGTATCAACCGCTTCCTCGACTTCGGCCAGCCGCGGGTCGATCCGCTCGGCCACATCGTCCAGTTCGGCTCGGGCGTCCGCGTCCCACATACCTGCGTCGATTGCAACCAGCAATTCCTCGGGCGCATCATCGTGCTCGTCTTCGATCGAGCCGACGATCTCCTCCACGAGGTCCTCGATGGTGATGATGCCGTCAGTGCCGGTGTACTCGTCGATCACGACCGCGAGGTGGATGCGCTGGGCGCGCATGTCGGCCAGCACGTCCAGCGCGCCGCGCGATTGCGGCACGTAGAGCGGCTGGCGCATCAGCGTCGTCCAGTCCTCGGGTGGGGGCGCGCTGCGGGCCAGCAGCGGGAACACGTCCTTGATGTGGATCATGCCCTTGATGGCGTCGAGCGTCTCTCCGTAGACCGGCATGCGGCTGTGGCCGTGCTCGGCGAAGGCTTCCACCACTTCGGCCCAGCTGGCCGAGGCGGGGATCGCCACGATCTCACTGCGCGGGATGGCGACGTCGTCGGCATCGTGCTCGCTGAAATGCAGCAGGTTGCGCAGCATCTGCCGCTCGATCGGCGAAAGATCGCCGGTCAGCGCGCCGCTGGCCTCACCTTCGTGCTCGTTGATGACTTCCTCAAGCTGGGCGCGCAGGGACTGGTCGCCCTCTGCGTGGAAAAGCCGCTTGAATGCACGCCAAAGCGTGTTGGTACTGTCCCCTTCTCCGAAACCGGAGTCGGCGTGGCGGCCATTGTCGGCCATCGTACGGTTAAATCCCTGTTGCTGCAGTGCGGTCCCCATATGGGTCGGGAATGCCTAAAACTGCAAGTGCCTTTGTTTCGAGCGCTTCCATCGCCTCGGCATCCTCGTCAGACGTCTCGTGATCGTGGCCCGCCAGATGGAGCAGGCCATGGATGATGAGATGCGTGGCGTGGTGTTCGACCGGAATGCCCTTCTCGGCGGCTTCTCGCGTGCAGGTTTCGCACGCCAGCGCGAGGTCGCCGAGCATTTCGGGCGGCCCGTCCTCGTCCAGATCGAGCAGGGCCTCGCGCTCCAGCATGGGGAACGAGAGCACGTTGGTCGGCTTGTCCTTGGCCCGCCATTCGCGGTTGAGGACGTGGACTTCGGCATCGCTGGTGAACAGCAGGCTGGTGGTGAGGCGCTCGTTGTCCAGCTCGGGCGCGAGGGTGACGAGGGCTTCCAGCGCCGCCTGCGCGAGATCGGCCCAGTCGGTCGCGGCGTCCCAGGGTTCTTCGATGTCGATTTCGAGGTCCATGAAACGCGCCTTATCGCGCGGTGTGGCCGGGGTCGAGTGGTTCCGCCCTCGCCCCCAACCTCGTCATTGCGAGCGCAGCGAAGCAATCCAGGGCAGTGCCACACCGTCCTGGATTGCTT
>NZ_BAAILP010000200.1:11054-18226 GCF_054589055.1 Novosphingobium sp. 11B
GCCGGACGCCCCTTCATACTTCCCCCCGGACAAACCGCCCATTGTGCCAAGGACCCGCTTGCCATACCGGGCGAGGCATGAGCCGGCTCGATTCACACCTCGAGGCAGCGCTGGAGCGCATTACCCGCGCCGGACAGCGCCGGACCTTGCGCGCCACGACCCTGCTGCCCGGCGGCCGGATCGAGCGCGCCGGGCGCACGATGCTCGACTTCTCCAGCAACGACTACCTCGGCTTCGCGCGCCATCCGCTGCTGGTTGAGCGCTCGGCCGAGTGGGCCGCACGGGACGGTTCCGGCTCCGGCTCCTCACGGCTGGTGACGGGGACGAGCGCGGCGCACCTTGCCCTCGAAGCCCGCATCGCGGAGTTCAAGCACTGCGAGGCGGCGCTGATCTTCGCCAGCGGCTGGCAGGCCAACGCGGCGGTGATCCCGGCGCTGCTCGCCGCCATCCCGGGCGTGGCCGTATTCACCGACCGCCTGATCCACGCCTCGATGCACGCGGGAATCGCGATGGCGGGCGTGCGCCAGCACCGCTTCCGCCACAACGACCTGGGCCATCTCGAAACCCTGCTGGCGGAGAAGGCCGCCGATGCCCCCGCCCGCCTGATCCTGACCGAGAGCGTGTTCTCGATGGACGGCGACCGCGCCGACATGGGCCGCCTCGCCGATATCGCCGAGCGCCACGACGCCGCGCTGTTCGTCGACGAGGCCCATGCCACCGGCGTGCTCGGCCCCGAAGGGCGCGGGCTTTCGGCGCTGGTGCCGGGCAAGGTGGATCTCGTGATGGGCACCTTCAGCAAGGCGCTGGGCGGCTTCGGCGCCTACGTGGCCGGATCGCGGGTGCTGATCGACTACCTGACCAACGCCGCGAGCGGCTTCATCTTCACCACCGCCCCGCCGCCCGCCGTGCTGGGCGCAGTGGACGCCGCGCTGGACCTGCTGCCCGGCATGGACGCCGAGCGCGTGCACCTCGCCGCACTGGGCGACCGGCTGCGCGCAGGGCTGGCCCGCCTCGGCCTCGACCACGGCGCGTCCTCGACTCAGATCGTGCCCGCCGTGATCGGGCCGGAGGACGAGGCGATGGCGCTCTCCGCAAGGCTGGAGGCGGCAGGCTTCCTCGCCTCCGCGATCCGCCCGCCGACGGTGCCGGCCGGGACCAGCCGCCTGCGCCTCGCCCTGCGCGCGGGGCATTCGGAAGCCGACATCGACGCCCTGCTCGCCGCTATCGAGGCAATCACCGGAGAGCGGGGGTGAAGCTGCTGTTCGCCCACGGCTGGGGCTTCGACCACCGCTTCTGGGAACCGCTCGCCGCGCTGCTGCCCGAGCGGGCGCACGTCATCGACGATCGCGGCTACTTCGGCGCGCCGCATGAGCCTGCCGTCGAAGGCCCCTGCATCGCCGTGACGCACTCCTTCGGCACCATGCGCGTCCTCGCCGCCCCGCCGCCGGGCCTCATGGGAATCGTGGCAATCAACGGGTTCGAGCGGTTCACCGCCGTTCCGGGCCGACCGGGCGTCCCGGTACGCGTACTCGACCGCATGCTGCGCCGCTTCGAGACCGACCCGCGCGGCGTGCTCGCCGAGTTCCGCAAGACCTGCGGCTCCGCCGAGGCCTTCGGAGAAATCGACCCCGCAGCGCTCGCCGCCGACCTCCTGCGCCTGCGCGACGCCGCTCCGTCGCTGCCGGACGTGCCGATACTGGCGATCCACGGCGGCGCCGACCCGCTGCTCCCGCCCGAGATGCGCGCCGCCACGTTCACCGGGGCGCAGGTCCGCCGCATCGACCACGAAGCGGGCGGCCATCTCCTGCCGCTGCAAGCCCCGGAGCTGTGCGCCGCCGCCATTTGCGGGCTATTGTCGTGAGCAGGCGGGAACGCATTCGCAGCGCCTTCGCCGCCGCACCCGACTACGACGGCCACGCCCGCATCCAGCGCGAGGTCGCCACGACCCTCGCCGCGCGCATCGCCGCGCTCGACCTTCCGCCCGCCCCGCGTGTGCTGGAGATCGGCTGCGGCACCGGCTTCCTCACCTTCGCCCTGATGGATCAGGGCATCGGCGGCGACTGGCTGGTCACCGACATCGCGCCCGAAATGGTGGAGCGTTGCCGCGCCGCGCTTATTGCTGCTAATGACGTGCGCACCTTGCGTTTCGCCACCCTCGACGGGGAGCATGGCACCCCCGAGGGCGCGCCTTTCGACCTCATCTGCTCAAGCCTTGCGGTGCAGTGGTTCGACGATACGCCCTCCGCCCTCGCCCGCCTGTCGCAGTGGCTGGCGCCCGGCGGGCACCTCGTCGTCACCACGCTGGGACCGCGCAGTTTCCACGAATGGCGCGCCGCGCACGAGGCCGAGGGGATAACTCCCGGCACCCCCGCCTACCCCCCGGTTGAGGCCTTCGCGACGCTCTCCCCCGAGACGCTGCTGGTCGAGGACGTGACCGAAACCCACCTCGATCCGCGCGCCTTCGTACGTGCGGTCAAGGCCATCGGCGCAGGCACCTCCGCGCCTTCGCACCGGCCTCTCAACCCGGCGCAGCTGCGCGCGGTGATGGCGCGGTTCGCCCAAAGCGGATGCAACGTCACTTACGAGGTGGTGACCTGCCACTTGCGCCGCGCCCCGACATTTCCTTACGTGAGCCCCCAATGACCCAGCGCACCCTGATCGTGACCGGCACCGATACCGGCATCGGCAAGACCGTCTTCGCCGCCGCGCTGGCGGGGGCGATGGGCGCGCATTACTGGAAGCCGGTGCAGGCGGGGATCGAGGAGGAAGGCCCCGACGCCCAGCGCGTCGGCTTCCTCGGCGGACTGCCCGAGAGCAAAGTGCTCGCCGAAGCCTATAGCCTGACCACGCCCTGCTCCCCCCACCTCGCCGCCGAGATCGACGGCGTGACCATCGACACCGCCCGCCTCGCCCTGCCGGACATCGATGGCCCGCTGGTGGTCGAGGGCGCAGGCGGCGCTCTGGTGCCGATCTCGCGCACGGAAACCTACGCCGACCAGTTCGCCCGCTGGGGCGCGCCGGTGGTGCTGGTGGCGCGCACGATGCTGGGCACCATCAACCACTCGCTGCTTTCGATCGAAGCCCTGCGCGCGCGCGGTGTGGGCGTGCTCGGCGTGGCCTTCGTCGGCGATGCGGTGGAGGACAGCGAGGCCACCATCTGCGCGATGGGCAACGTCAAGCGCCTCGGCCGCCTGCCGCGTGTCGATCCGCTGACGCCCGAGACGCTGGCCGCCGCCTTTGCCGCAAACTTCCGCCTGGAGGACTTCGCGTGACCCTGGCCCCGGCCGCTTCCCCCGTCTGGCACCCCTTCACCCAGCATGGCCTCGGCGAGCCGATCCCGCTCGTCACCCATGCCGAAGGCGCGCTGCTGCACACGGCGGACGGGCGCACGGTGATCGACGCGATCTCGTCCTGGTGGGTGACCACGCACGGTCACTGCCACCCGCGCATCATGGCCGCCGTGGCCGAACAGGCCCAGAAGCTCGATCAGCTGATCTTCGCGGGCTGGACGCACGAGCCCGCCGAGCAGGTCGCCGCCGGACTGACCGCGATCATGCCGAGCGAACTGACGCGGGTGTTCTTCTCCGACAGCGGCTCCACCAGCGTCGAGGTCGCGCTCAAGATGGCGCTCGGTTATTGGCACGCGCAGGGTGAAGCGCGCCACCGCATCGTCGTGATGGAGCATTCCTACCACGGCGACACCATCGGCGCGATGTCGGTGGGCGCACGCGGGGTGTTCAACCAGCCTTACGCGCCGCTGCTGTTCGACGTCGGCCGCATTCCCTACCCCGCCGCCGGAGCGGAGCAGGACACGCTCGACGCGCTCGAAGCCCTGTGCCGCGAGGGTGACATCGCCGCGCTGATTCTGGAGCCGCTGATCCTCGGCTCGGGCGGCATGCTGGTCTACGGCCCGGAAACCTTGCGCGCGATGCGCGAAATCTGCACCCGCTACGGCGTCCTGTTCATCGCCGACGAGGTCATGACCGCATGGGGCCGTACCGGCACCCTGCTGGCCTGCGAACAGGCCGACGTGGTCCCCGACATCCTGTGCTTGTCCAAGGGACTGACCGGCGGCTCGCTGCCGCTGGCGGTAACCATGGCGACCGAGGAAATCTTCGCCGCGCACTGGTCCACCGACCGCGCGAAGATGTTCTTCCATTCCTCCAGCTACACCGCCAACCCGCTGGCCTGCGCCGCCGCCGCCGCCAACCTCGCCATCTGGGCCGAGGAGCCGGTGCGCGAATGCATCGACGACCTCGCCCGCCGTCAGGCCGCATGGCTGGAGAAGCTGGGCCGGTTCTGCCACTTCGACAACCCGCGCACGCTCGGCACGATCGCCGCGCTGGACATGCGCACGATGGGCACCGGCGGCTACATGGACAGCCTCGCGCCCGAACTCATGGCCTTCTTCCGCAGCCGCGACGTGCTGCTGCGCCCGCTGGGCAACACCGTCTACGTGATGCCGCCCTACTGCATCACCGACGACCAGCTCGACGACGTGTGGAACGCCATCGGCGAGGCCGTCGTCTCGTTCTGACGGCCGATCCGGGCATCTGCCGGGCAGGCATTTCCCGGAGCGATATTCCATGGCACGGTCATGGATCGAGCCTCTGATCGTCATGCCCGCGATGGCATGGATCGATCTCCTGACGGCGTACGGTCGCGCGCAGTTGAGTTTCTGCCTTCGCGGGAATGACGATCAAACACGCCACACGTCCCCGGAATTACGAATTTGTCGCGCTGCCGCATTGCCGCATTTGCGACCAAATGAAATTGTCGCGCAATATTGCTATTGCGAATGATACTCATTCCCGTTAGCGGCGCCTGCAAACGAGTGCGTGAAATCCGCAAGCAGGGGGATTACCAAATGAAGTTCAAGTTCGCTCTCATGTTGGGGTGTGCAGGCGTCCTGGTCGCCGCTCCCGCCGTGGCCCAGACCGCAGGTGAGGAAACCGATGGCGACCAGATCGTCGTCACCGGCAAGTACACGATCCAGAACAAGATCGACACCGCCACCGGCCTCGGCCTGTCGGTTCAGGAAACGCCGCAGTCGGTCTCGATCGTGACCGCGCAGCGCATCCTCGACCAGAACCTGATCAGCGTTAAGGACGTGATCGTGAACGGCGTGGGCGTCGCCGTCAGCGAAGTCGACGACGTGCGCAACTCGTTCTTCGCGCGTGGCTTCGAGATCCGCAACACCCAGGTCGATGGCGTCCCTGCCGCATGGACCCTCGCCGGCGGCAACGGCGAGACGAGCATCGACGTCTCGATTTACGAGCGCGTCGAGATCGTGCGCGGCGCCACCGGCCTGCTCTCCGGCGCGGGCGACCCGTCGGCCTCGGTCAACCTCGTGCGCAAGCATGCCGACGCCACCGAGCTGACCGGCTATGCCAACGCCAGCATCGGCAGCTGGAACACCTGGCGCCTTTCCGCCGACGTCGGCGGCGCGCTGACCTCGGACGGCCGCGTGCGTGCCCGCGTCGTCGGCCGCTACGAGGAAGGCGAGTATTTCATGGATATCCAGGACCGCAAGAAGTGGGTCCTGTACGGCGTGGTCGAGGCCGACCTCACCGACTCCACGCTGGTCCGCGCGGGCATCAGCCACCAGGACACCAAGCCCAAGGGCGCCAGCTGGGGCTCGCTGCCCACGTTCTACACGGACGGAACCACCACCGACCTGCCGCGCTCGCAGACCACGGCGGCGAACTGGACCTACTGGAACAGCACCAACCAGAACATCTACGCCACCGTGCGCCAGGGCTTCGGTGACAACTGGAACCTGACGGTCAACTACAACCGCCTGAAGAACACCGGCGATACCCAGCTGCTCTACATGTACGGCGGCGTCGACAAGGCAACCGGCACGATCGAGTCGAGCAACCCGTACAAGTCCAAGGGTCTCAGCGTCCAGAACAGCTTCGACGCGCAGTTGAAGGGTGAATTCAAACTGTTCGGCCGCGACCACGAGATCGTCCTCGGCGCGCTGCACAGCGTCCTGAAGCGCCACACCGACAACTATGTCGCGCCTTACACGGAGAACAATCCGGCCTGGGGCACCGGGCTGAATTCGTGGGCCACCAACACGCCGCTCATCGGCCAGAAGGGCCTGCCCTTCCCCGAGCCCGTCTGGGGCACCACCGCCGTGCGCAACGAACAGGAGCGCATCGAGCAGACCGGCTACTACGGCGCACTGCGCATGAACATCGCCGATCCGCTCAAGGTGATCGTCGGCGGCCGTATCTCCAGCTGGAGCCAGAAGGGCTTCGCCTGGAGCGGCACCAGCGACTACGGCGATGACAACGTGTTCATCCCCTACGTCGGCGCGCTCTTCGACGTGGCGTCGAACCACCGCATCTACGCCAGCTACACCAAGATCTTCCAGCCGCAGAACTTGCGCGATCGCGACCTGAATCTGCTCGACCCACTCAACGGCAATGCCTACGAGATCGGCCTGAAGAGCAACTTCTTCGGCAACGCGCTGCAGACCTCGATCGCGCTGTTCCGCATCGAGCAGGACAACGTGGGCATCACCGACGGCGAGCCGATTCCGGTCGAAGGCAGCACCCCGATCCAGCCGTACCGCGCCGCGCAGGGGGTCACCAGCAAGGGCTTCGAGATCGAGGCCACCGGCGAGCCGATGCCGGGCTGGAACCTCAACGCCAGCTACAGCCAGTTCAAGGCCGAGGATGCGAACGGCGTGATCGCCAACTCCGACCAGCCGCGCAAGCTGCTGAAGGTCTTCACCACCTATGATCTTTCCGGCCTGCTGGACGGCCTGACCGTGGGCGGCGGCGTGAACTACCGGAGCAAGGCCTACACCGACGGGCTCAACCCCTACACCGGCGCGGCCTTCCGCTTCCAGCAGGGCGGGTACACGCTGGTCAGCCTGATGACGCGCTACAACGTCAGCGAGGCACTGCAGATTCAGGGCAACCTGGAGAACCTGTTCGACAAGAAGTATTACAGCCAGATCGGTTCGTTCAGCCAGTACCGCTACGGTGCGCCGCGCAACTTCACGATCAGCGCGAACTACAAGTTCTGATCGGGGCCTATTTCTGATCGGGAGCAGGCGCCCACCCCGCTGCGATTAGGCAGCAAGCTGCCAAGTCTCGCGGCCCTCCCGCAAGCGGGAGGGCTATGCTTCTCCCCTCCCGCTTGCGGGAGGGGGGGAC
>NZ_BAAILP010000200.1:18336-29363 GCF_054589055.1 Novosphingobium sp. 11B
CTTCCCCACTACAACTCCATCACGCTGGGCTTGCTCGACCGTTCGATCATGCCCGTCGCGCGCTCACCATCCCACGTATAGACCGCGTGCGCCTGCTGGACGATCGGCCAGTCCTTGGGCCAGTCCGGCGGCAGCACATGCCCACCGCGAGAACGAGTGTTCGCGAAGGTCCGTCCTCCGATCTCCACCCGGCGCCCGTCCACCGTCTCCAGCACGCAGGACACGTCCTCGCCGCCGGTCACCAGCCGCCGCAGCCAGGGGATCACCACCGGCCGCGCGCCGGTGCGCACCCCGTCCTCGATGATCCAGCCTTCCGAGTAGCTCGGCGGCTCGCCCTCGCGCACAGGGTAGGAATTGAACCCGAACGCGTGGCCGTCCGGGAACACGGCGGACTGCCAGCAATGCCCCCAGAATCCCGCGAAGGCGCGGAAACCCGTTCGGCGGATGCGCAGGCCATTGCCGCGAAACGCGCGCTCCTCGCCATCGACGACGAGGGTGCCGCTGCAGCGGAACAGCTGCTCGTAGCGCGGGCTCATGTAGTCGCCCTGCTTGCCGCCGAGCGCCTCGGCTGCTTCGGGCAGGATCGTGCCCGGCTCCCAAGGGATCGCGGCCATCTCCATGTCGACGGTGAAGGCGACCTCGCTCCACGCGGTTTCGGCGAAATCGGGGTTGTCGAGGATTTCCTGCGCGCTGGTCCGCGCCACCGGCCCATCGAAGGCAGCCGTCCAGCGGCGAAACGGCTCCGCGCATTCGAAGCGCACCGGACCCGTCCCGCGCACCGAGGGCCTGCCTTGAGCGTCGTAGGGGGAATGCGGCTCGCCCGCGCCGCGCCGCGACCACAGGCGCCCGTCGGCGAAGGCGATGTCGAGCCACAGCTCGTGCCGGTCCCACTGCGCGCCGACCGCCTCGACGCCCACGCGCATGGCGAAGAGGCCGTTCTCCTCTTCGATCCACACGTTGACCGCATCGCGGATGCCGTCGTCGGGCTTTTCGGCCACGACGAATTCGCGCTCGACCGGGATACCGCCCGACAGGTCAGCCACCATCACTCTCCCTCCTTGTTTCGAGGGAGACTGTCACGCCATACGCGCCGGGTCATCCACGAGGCCCGCGCCGGGGCGATACCTCGTCCTTCCGGACTTGATCCGGGCCCGCTGGCAAATCTTGAGGCGATAGATCGCAGCCACGCGCAGCAAGGGAGGCGGTTCATGGCCAGCGGTCCCGGATCAAGTCCGGGACGACGTCAGGCGTAAGGCGGCTTGTGCAGCCCCTTGGGGCTGGTGGTGAAGATCTCGCAGCCGTCCTCGGTAATGCCGATCGAGTGCTCGAACTGCGCCGAGAGCGACTTGTCGCGGGTCACCGCCGTCCAGCCGTCGTTCAGCAGCTTTACCGGCGGCTTGCCGAGGTTGATCATCGGCTCGATGGTCATGAACATGCCCGGCTTGAGCAGCGGGCCGGTGCCGGGGCGACCGGCATGGACCACTTCGGGCGCGTCATGGAACAGGCGGCCGAGGCCATGGCCGCAGAACTCGCGCACGACGCCGTAGCGGTTCGCCTCGGCATAAGCCTGGATGGCAGCGCCGATGTCACCCACGCGGTTGCCGGGCTTCGCCTGCTCGATGCCGATCATCAGGCACTCGTACGTCACGTCGACCAGACGGCGCGCCTTCAGCGGCACGTCGCCGACCAGGTACATACGGCTGGTGTCGCCGTGCCAGCCGTCCAGCAGCGGGGTGACGTCGATGTTGACGATGTCGCCGTCCTTGAGCGTCTTTTCCGACGGGATGCCATGGCAGACCACGTGGTTGATCGAGATGCAGCACGAATGCGCATAGCCCCGATAGCCCAGCGTCGCCGGGACCGCCCCGCCCGCGAGGGTCAGTTCGCGCACCTTGTCGTCGATCTCGGCGGTGGAGACACCCGGCTGCACCATCGGCGCGATTTCGTCGAGGATCTTCGCGGCGAGCGCGCCGGCGCGGCGCATGCCCTCGAAGCCGTCGGGGCCATGCAGCTTGATGGTGCCGTCGCGCAGCAGCGCTTCCTGGCCGGGCTCTACGATCTGGTATTCGGTCATCCGCCCCAGATAGCGCATCCGGGGCGAAATTGCGAGATCAGGGTTTCACCGAGAAGGCTGAGCGATACTGCGGCTTGAGCGCGGCCATCACCTTGCCCGTCACCGGCACCGTCACTTCATAGCTGCCTTCCGCGTAAGGCCCGGCCTCATAAGGCGCGACGAGTACGCCGATGCGATCGAAGGTCTTGCGGTTGGTCGAACCCAGGATCAGCGTCTGCGCGGTCGGGTCGATGCATTCGGTGAACATCTGCCCGCTGTCACGCTGGACCGGCTCGCCCCGCTTGCCCGCGCGGGCCTTGTCGAGCCCGTCGCAGAACGGCGTGCGCAAGGCATCGCGCAGCGCGTCCTGGCTGGTGAACAGGTCCATCGGCTTGCGCGCCGTGTCGGCGCCGCGATCCCACAGCAGGGTATCGAACCCGCTCATGCCGTGCGCGCCGCCGCTGTACTGGTACATCTCCGAGGACAGCGACAGCCAGCCCGGCAAGTCGGTGACCACCTTCCAGTCCACCTGCATCGAATGCGCGTGATAGGGGAAGCCGTCCTTGGTCATCTCCGCCTTGTCGCTGCGTGCGGAGGAGACCAGTTCGCCCTTGGTATCGTCCAGCTTCCGGTCGAGCATCGCCCGCAGGCCGGGTAGCGCCGCCGCCGCGTCGGGATAGGAATAGCCGAACTCGTAAAGGTCGTTCTCCTCCTTTTCCGAGCGCCCCTTCACGGCGGGCGCTTCCGAGGGCGCTTCGGTGGAGGCCATCGGCAGCGCCTCTTCGCTGGCAACCGCCGTGGCGCTCGGCTGTGGATCGCTGTCGCCCGATCCACTGCACGCAGCGGCGGCAAAGGCCAGAACAACAACCATACCGGAGTATCGCATCAAAATTCCTCTCGCACTCAGGCTCGGGTGGAGGCTAGAGAATCAGGCCATGAGCGACAAGAACGCATTGATCCAGCCCGATCGCGGCCAGCAGGCCGTCTCCATCCATCTCGTCGACAAGGACGGACTGGAGAAATTCACGAAAGGCCTCACCGTTCCCCAGCGCGCCGTGCTGGAGGCCGCCCGCTTCGACGCAAGTGCCGGGGAATACGTCATTCTCCCCGAGGGCGACGGCTGGAGCGTGGCCGCAGGCGTGGCCGACGCCGGAACGCTCGGCGGCTGGTGCATGGCGAAACTCGCCGAGAAACTGCCCGCCGGGACATACCGCCGTGCTGGCGGCGAGCCGGGCGCGGCGATCTTCGGTTGGATTCTCGGCCAGTACAGCTTCGACCGCTACAAGGCCGACGCCGAGGACCACGGCCCGCGCCTGCTCCTGACCGGCGAACCCGCGCAGATCGCCGCTCTCACTGCCGAGGCCGAGGCGGTCATGCTGGTGCGCGACCTCGTCAACACTCCGGCCGAAGACATGGGCCCTGCCCAGCTGGAGGCCGAGGCCGAAGCGCTGCACAAGGCCTTCCGCGCCGAGATCCGCGTCACGCGCGGCGAGGTGCTGGAGCGCGACTTCCCGATGGTCCACGCGGTCGGCCGCGCCGCGGGCCGCAGCCACGCGCCGCGCATGATCGAACTGGAATGGGGCGACCCGAAGAACCCGCGCATCGCCGTGGTGGGCAAAGGTGTCTGCTTCGATTCGGGCGGCCTCGACGTGAAGCCCTCCGCGGGCATGCTGCTGATGAAGAAGGACATGGGCGGCGCGGCCCACGCCCTCGCCCTCGCCCGCCTGATCATGAGCGCCAACCTCCCGGTGCGCCTGCACGTGCTGGTCCCGGCGGTGGAGAATGCGATCTCGGGCAACAGCTTCCGCCCTGGCGACGTCCTGCGCAGCCGTGCCGGGATCACCGTCGAGATCGGCAACACCGACGCCGAAGGCCGCCTGATCCTGGGCGATGCGCTCACCCGCGCGGGTGAGGCCGGCCCTGAATTCATCATCGACTTCGCCACTCTGACAGGAGCGGCCCGCGTCGCGGTCGGCCCCGACCTGCCCGCGCTCTTCACCCGCGAGGATGCGACGGCCGACGCCCTGCTCGCGGCGGGCAAGACGGTGGACGACCCGTGCTGGCGCCTCCCCCTGCACGAAGGCTACCGCGAGTACCTCAAGTCCGACGTCGCCGACATCAACAACGCCGGGTCCAGCGGCTTCGCGGGCGCGAGCACGGCGGCGCTGTTCCTCGACCGCTTCGTCCCCAAGGGCGTGGAATGGGCGCACTTCGACACCTTCGCCTGGCGCCCCACCGCGAAGGCGGGCCGTCCGAAGGGCGGCGAAGCGCTCGGCCTTCGCGCGGCATGGCACATGCTGAAAGCGCGCTATGCTTGAAAGAATCCCGTGTCTCGGGTAGGCGCGCCCATCTTTGACTTTGGAGACGCACCCGCGTTGGCATCTGTGGATTCGTATACTCGCCCTGACCAGACGGACGGCATGGGGTCCCAGAAAATGCTGGCCATGACCGGCCCCAGCGTGAGCGCCGATCCCGGCTGCCTGCCCGTGCGCGGCGACCTTGCCCACATCAAGCTGGCGGGCCGCTACTTCGTGCCGCACTATGCCGTGCCGATGCCGCGCGCGCTCAAGTCCGGCGCGATCCTGCGCGTCTTCGGCCGCGACGATGCGGAAGTCATCGCCGACCTGCCTGCGGGGGAAACCTTCAACGTGCTGGATATCGCGGGCAAGTGGTCCTGGGGCCAGCTCGGCGAGGACGGTGCGGTCGGCTACGTGGCTCTCTCGGATCTGGAAGCGGCATGACCACCAGCGTCTTCATCGACGGTGCGGCGGGCACCACCGGCCTTGAAATCGCCGACCGGCTCGCCGGGCGCAGCGAGTTCTCGCTGATCACGCTCAGCGATGACAGGCGCAAGGATGATGCCGCGCGCGCCGAGGCGCTGAACGACGCCGACGTCGTGATCCTGTGCCTGCCCGACGATGCCGCCAAGGCCGCCGTCAGCATGATCTCCAACCCGCGTACCCGCGTGATCGACGCCTCCTCCGCCCACCGCGTCGCGGAGGGCTGGACTTACGGTTTTCCCGAGATCGTCGGCCATGACACGGTCGCGCAGGCCCGTTTCGTCAGCAATCCCGGCTGCTACCCCACCGGCTTCATCGCCCTCGTCGCCCCGCTGGTGCGCAGCCGTCTGCTGCCTGCCGACTGGCCCTACGTGTGTCACGCCGTGTCGGGCTACTCGGGCGGCGGCAAGGCGCTGATCGCGCGCTTCGAGGACGACACCGACATCGCCTTCCGCGCCTACGGCCTGGCCCTCGGCCACAAGCACGTGCCCGAGATGAAGGCGCAGACGGGCATCGGCCACGATCCGATCTTCGCCCCCGCCGTGGTCCCCGCCCATCGCGGCATGCTCGTCGAAGTGCCGCTGCACCTCTCGATGATGCCGCAAGCCGGATCGCCCGACGACCTGCGCGCCGCGCTGGCCGAGTTCTACGCGGGCAGCATGATCGTGAAGGTCGAGGCAGACCAGCCCGACGAACTGCTGCTTCGCGCCTCGATGGAGCCCGTCGATACCCTTACCCTGCGCGTTCTGGGGGCGAAGGACGGCGCGCAGGCACGCCTCGTCGCGATCCTCGACAACCTCGGCAAGGGCGCGAGCGGGGCTGCGGTGCAGAACCTCAACATCATGGCCGGCCTCGACGAGACGGCGGGCCTGCGCCTTTGATGGACCCTGCCCTCCCCGGCATGGGGAGGGCACTCAAGCCTTGCAAACTGACGGCCCACTGCTCTAACAGGGCAGCAATCGCAAGGACCCGGTGCAATTCCGGGTGGCTATTCCGGCCGCCGATCCGCCGGACAACATCACACATGACCTGAAACCTCAGCGCCCATTTGGCGCTCGTGGTCCTGCCATCGTGCCTTGTTGTGGAATTTCCATGTCAGACAAACTCACCCGCTACGCCCGGCAGTGGTTCAGCGACTTCGCGACCGCGCGCCGCGACGTCCTCGCCGGCATCGTCGTCGCCATCGCGCTGATCCCCGAGGCGATCGGCTTTTCGATCATCGCCGGGGTGGACCCGCGCGTCGGGCTCTATGCCTCGGTCGCCATCGCGATCGTCATCGCCCTCGTCGGCGGACGCTCGGCGATGATCTCGGCCGCGACGGCTTCCGTCGCCGTTCTGGTCGGCCCGCTGGTGCGCGACCACGGCGTCGAGTACCTCTTCGCCGCGACCATCCTGATGGGTGTCTTCCAGGCCATCGCCGGACTGCTGCGGCTCGACCTCGTGATGCAGTTCGTCTCGCGCTCGGTCATCACCGGGTTTGTCAACGCGCTGGCCATCCTGATCTTCATGGCGCAGTTGCCGCAACTGACCAACGTGGGCTGGCAGACCTATGTCATGGTCGCGGGCGGTCTCGCGATCATCTACCTGTTCCCGCGCGTCACCAGGGCCGTGCCTTCGCCGCTGGTGGCAATCCTGGTGCTGACGGCGATCTCGATCGGCATCGGCCTGCCGGTCAATACCGTGGCCGACATGGGCAAGCTGCCCGAGGGCCTGCCCAGCTTCGCCCTGCCCCATGTGCCGCTGACTTTCGAGACGCTGCGGATCATCGCCCCCTACGCGCTGACGATGGCGGCGGTGGGCCTGCTCGAATCGCTGCTCACCGCGCAGATCGTCGACGACATGACCCAGACCGACAGCGACAAGCGCGCGGAGTGCGTCGGCCAGGGCGGCGCCAACGTGGTGGCGGCCCTCTTCGGCGGCATGGGCGGCTGCGCGATGATCGGCCAGTCGGTGATCAACGTGACCTCGGGCGGGCGCGGGAGGCTCTCCACGTTCGTCGCGGGCGCGTTCCTGCTGTTCCTGCTGGCCGTGCTGGGACCGTGGGTCGGCCGGGTGCCGATGCCCGCGCTCGTCGCGGTCATGGTCATGGTTTCGATCGGCACCTTCAGCTGGGCCTCGATCGCGAACCTCAGGCGCCATCCGCCGACCTCGTCGGTGGTGATGCTGGTGACCGTCGGCGTCGTCGTGGCGACGCGCGACCTTTCGCTCGGCGTGCTGGCGGGGGTGCTGCTGTCCGGCGTATTCTTCGCAGGCAAAGTCCAGCGCATGTTCGCGGTGGAGCGCGGCGAAGAGAACGGCATCGCCACCTACCGTGTCTCGGGCCAGATCTTCTTCGCCTCGGTGGACCGCTTCATCCGCGCCTTCCAGGACGAGGCGCAGGAAGAGGCGGCGGCCGGGCACATCGTGATCGACGTCTCGGCCGCGCACTTCTGGGACATCTCGGGCGTGGGCGCGCTGGACAAGGTGGTCGAGCGGCTGCAGCGCGACGGCCGCAGCGTCGAGGTGGTCGGCTACAACCGGGCGAGCGCGGACATCGTCGACCGCTTCGCCCTCCACGACAGGACCGGCGTGGAAACGGGCGCGGTGCCGGGCTGAACCTTTCACGTCGTCACGGACTTGCTCCGGGACGACGGCCGATTACCGCTTCTTCTTCGCCTCGTTCAACACGGCGGCGTCGCGCAGCAACGCCGAAAGCGCCGCCTCGTCGATCGCGTCGCCTTCATGAATGTCGATGGCGCGGCGCACGTTGCCCTCGAGGCTGGCGTTGAACAGGCCCGCCGGGTCGGGCACCGAGGCGCCCTTGGCGAACGTCAGCTTGACCGCCGCCTTGTAGGTCTCCCCGGTACAGACGATACCGCCGCCCGCGTACCACGTGGGCACGCCGCGCCATTTCCATTCCTCGACCACCTCGGGCAGCGCGGCGTGGACGACGGCCCGCACTCTTGCCAGCGCCTCCCCGCGCCAGTCGCCGAGTTCGGCAATGCGTTCGTCGATCAACTGAGCGGGGGTTTTCGTGTCGGTCATGCTGTCCCGTAGAGTTTCGCTTCGTCCGCGCGCCGGTTCTTGAGGCCGGTCATCGGCTTGCCGTCGTTGTAGATCCACTTGCCGAACTGGGCCTGCGCCCCGGCGAAGTCACCCGCCTTGTGCAGCTTGCCCAGCGACGAACTTGTGATCTTGCCGGTGTTGTAATGGAACGAGACGAGCGCGTCGAACTGGTTCTGCGAGGTCGCGGCAGAGCCGATGAAGGCGGCCACTTCCTTCACGTAATCGACCATGTCGACGTCGAAACGCGCATCGCACTGCGCCTGCGTCCAGACGACGCCCTTTTTCACGTCGGAGCCCGTAGAGCCCCAGCCGATCGTCCAGGGCTTGCCGTCGACGCTGCCGGGGTCGGGATAGGCCGCGAAGGTGCCGTTGGCCTGCCGTTTGGCGCAGCCCTCCCACTTCTTGATGAGCTTGGCCCCGGCGGCGCCCAGCACGCGCCCCGTCGCCGCGACAGCGGCTGCGGGGCTTGAAACCGGCTCGGGGGCGAGACTGGCGGTCAGGCCGCCGGTGGAAAGGTCGATCGCCTTGTCCAGCGCGTTGACTTCGGCCTGTGTGAACGAACGGTCCAGCATCTTGCGGACGGCATCAAAGATCGGCTTGCGATTCATGTACGTGCCCTTTCGCTACAGACGGCGCACGCAGTATCGCGTGCAGAACAACTACACTTCGCGCGCCCGAATAGGTGTGAATACGGCGGAAACGCCGCCAGATACGGTCCCGTCTCTTGCGGGGTACGCATGAGGTACATCCACGTCGGTGCTGTAGGAAAGCGGATTCTTGAGGAGGAGCGGCGCTATCCGGAATTGTCATTAGCCCCGGAACGCGAAAGGGGCGCCCGGATTGCTCCGGACGCCCCCTCTCGGCGAACTGGTCGCCAGCGCTGATCGGATGGATCAGGCGCTGTAGTACATGTCGAACTCGACGGCCGACGGCGTGGTTTCCCAGCGCAGCACTTCGGGCCACTTGAGTTCGAGGTAGGCTTCGATCTGGTCCTCGGTGAACACGCCGCCTTCGAGAAGGAAGGCGTGGTCGGCCGCGAGGGCGTCCAGAGCTTCACGCAGCGAACCGCAGACGGTCGGCACTTCGGCGAGTTCGGCCGGCGGCAGATCGTACAGGTTCTTGTCCATGGCTTCGCCCGGGTGGATCTTGTTCTTGATGCCGTCGAGGCCGGCCATCAGGAGCGAAGCGTAGCACAGGTAGGGGTTGGCCATCGCGTCGGGGAAGCGGAATTCCACGCGCTTCGCCTTGGTGCCCGCACCGTAGGGGATGCGGCACGAGGCCGAACGGTTGCGCGCCGAGTAGGCGAGCAGAACCGGTGCTTCGTAACCCGGGACCAGGCGCTTGTAGCTGTTGGTGGTCGGGTTGGTGAAGGCGTTCAGGGCCTTGGCGTGCTTGATGACGCCGCCGATGAAGTACAGGCAGGTCTCCGACAGGCCGGCGTAGCCGTTGCCGGCGAAGGTGTTCTCACCCTCGTTCCAGATCGAGATATGCGTGTGCATGCCCGATCCGTTGTCCTTCATGATCGGCTTGGGCATGAACGTTGCGGTCTTGCCGTAAGCCTGTGCGACCATGTGCACGACGTACTTGTAGATCTGCATGCGGTCGGCGGTGGTGACCAGCTTGCCGAAGGTCAGGCCGAGTTCGTGCTGGGCAGCCGCCACTTCGTGGTGGTGCTTGTCGCAGGGCAGGCCCATTTCGAGCATGGTGGTGACCATCTCGGCGCGGATGTCCACGGCCGAGTCGACCGGAGCGACCGGGAAGTAGCCACCCTTGGCACGTGGGCGGTGGCCCAGGTTGCCGGTGTCGTATTCCTTGTTGGTGTTGCCCGGCAGTTCGATGTCGTCGATCTTGAAGCCGTTGCCGTCGTAGCCGTCGTAGAACTTCACGTCGTCGAACATAAAGAACTCGGCCTCGGGGCCGACGAACACGGTGTCGCCGAAGCCGGCCGACTTGACGAACGATTCCGCACGCTTCGCGGTCGAGCGCGGGTCGCGGGCGTAGAGTTCACCGGTCGAGGGCTCGACGATGTCGCAGAACAGGATCAGCATCGGGGTGGCCGAGAACGGATCGGTGTAGACCGCGTCGAGGTCGGGCTTGAGGATCATGTCCGACTCGTTGATGGCCTTCCAGCCCTCGATCGACGAACCGTCGAACATCAGGCCGTCTTCCAGCTCATCCTCGCCGAGGACGGTCGAAACCATGGTCAGGTGCTGCCACTTGCCCTTGGGGTCCGTGAAGCGAAGATCGACCCACTCGATCTCCTCGTCCTTGATCTTCTTGAGGACGTCCTTTGCACTAGCCATTTTCTTGGTTCTCCAGCGTTACTCTTCCGATCCCGAAAGAGGATAGGGTTGGTCTTGTTGCGGGAATGCGACGGCCCCCACCGTCGCAGCCCGATTTCTGCGATCTTTAGAGCGCGTCGTCGTCGCGCTCGCCGGTGCGGATGCGCACGGCGGTCTCGACGGGGACGACGAAGATCTTGCCGTCGCCGATGCGGCCGGTCTGCGCGGCGTCGGCGATCGCCTCCACCACGCGCTCGGCCAGAGCGTCGGGCACGACGACCTCGAGCTTAACCTTGGGGAGGAAATCCACGACGTATTCGGCGCCGCGGTAAAGTTCGGTGTGGCCCTTCTGGCGCCCGAAGCCCTTGGCTTCGGTGACGGTGATGCCCGAGACGCCGACTTCGTGCAGCGCTTCCTTCACTTCGTCGAGCTTGAACGGCTTGATGATGGCTTCGATTTTCTTCACGCCTGCCTGGACCCCTGCACTTGCACCCGGACTGTATCTTGAGGGAACCGGTCCGGGAACCAGAAGCCTCGCGCGCGATTCCCATCAAGAATCGTGCCAATGCGGTGGCGCTACTGATAGGCCGAGTGTGCGCCTGCGAAAAGACCGCATTTGGGTGATTTACCCGGTCAGTAAACAATCTGTCGCATATGATGCGCCGGATTTGGGAAATGTTGTGTTCAATATTCAGGCAAGTGGTGCCTGAATATTGTGCACCAGCACAAACAGGGCAGCGCCCTTGGCCCGCCCGCAAGAGCGACCCACTTTGACATGAAACCCAGCCTGTCATTGCGAGCGAAGCGAAGCAACCCAGGGCAGCACTACGCCGCCCTGAGTTGCTTCGCTCGCAATGACGAAGTGAG
>NZ_BAAILP010000200.1:29517-32029 GCF_054589055.1 Novosphingobium sp. 11B
CCGGCGATTGCCCGCCACATAACCTCCGCCCTCACCCCTTGGTGACGGAGGGCATCCCGTCCTTGGGGCCGGTGGCGGCATCGTCGCGGCGGGGGCTGGCGACGGCGGCGGCGATCAGGCGGTCGTGTTCGGCGGTGTCGATGCGTTCCCACCCGGCGCGGCCGAGCTTTTCCATCGGGCGATAACGCACCTTGTACTGCATCCTCGCCGAACCCTCGACCCAGTAGCCGAGGTAGACGAAACCGAGCCCCATCTCCTGCGAACGGCGGATGTGGTCGAGGATGATGTAGTTGCCCAGCCCCTGCCGCGCGCTTTCGGGGTCGTAGAACGAGTAGATCATCGACAGCCCGTCGCACTGGCGGTCGGTCAGGCAGGCGCCGACGAGGCGACCGGGCACGACGCCGTCCATCGACGGCTCGCGGTATTCGATGACATAGCTGGTGACCGGCGTGTGCTCCACCATGTCGGCGAAGTCGACTTCGTCCATCGTCGTCATGCCGCCTTCGGGGTGACGCGCGGCGAGATAGCGCTGGAGCAGTTCGAACTGCTCGCTGGTGGACCAGGGGCGGCAGACGGTGGCGACGAGATCCGAATGCGCCTCAAGCGTGCGCTTCTGCGTGCGCGAGGCGCGGAATTCGGACGCCACGACCCGCACGGAGACGCAGGCGTTGCAGTCGATGCAGGAGGGGCGATAGGCGACGGTCTGGCTGCGGCGAAAACCGATGCGGCCCAGTGCATCGTTCAGCGAATCGGCGTGCGGTCCCTTGAGTTCGGTGAATACCTTCCGCTCGCTACGGCCCGGCAGGTACGGGCACGGAGCCGGGCTCGTCACGAAGAAGCGGGGAAATCGAACGGGAGCCGTCACCTAACTGGATCTTCCTCTAGCGTTGCGGCCGGCCTTATGTCCGTCTGCTTTCCCAAATATGCATAGCGCTGCAGCGCCTTGCGAGTCTTTTAACCACAAAAACCGACCGGTCTGCGGTGAAATCGCGCCGGACTGGCGGTATCGCCCCATCGCCGTACCAATTCGGGGCGATGGGGCGATGTAATCGTTACCTCGAACGATATACCTCCATATCGCCCGAAGCCAGCCTCTTTCGAATCAATCTGTCTCGACCAGCTTCACTTCGTAGCCTTCGCGGCGCAGCCCGGCGATCAGCGCCTGCAGCTGCTCCTTGTCGCGCGCCTCGCACTCGATCTCGGTGACGAGACCCTTGGCGGGCAAGTGCGTGAAGATGCGCTGGTGGAAGACTTCGATGATGTTGACGTTGTGCTCGTGGAAGATCTTGGCGACCTTGAACAGCGCGCCGGCGCGATCCTGCAGGCCGATCTTGAGGCGGGCGAGGCGGCCCGAGCGGGCGAGGTCGCGCAGCAGCACGTTCGCCAGCAGGCGGGTATCGATGTTGCCACCCGACAGCACGAGGCCGACCTTGCGGCCGACGAACAGCTCGCGGTTGTTGATCACGGCGGCAAGGCCCACGGCGCCCGCGCCTTCCACCAGCGTCTTCTCGATCTGCAGCAGCAGCGCCAGCGCGCTCTCGATCTGCGATTCGCCGACCAGCAGGAATTCGTCGAGCAGCGAGCGCAGCACCTTGGAGGTCATCAGGCCCGGCGCGATCACCGCGATGCCCTCGGCCAGCGTGTCGCCGCCGATCGGCAGGCTGGTGCCCTTGAGCAGGTTGTACATCGAGGGGTAGAGTTGTGCCTCGACGCCGATCAGGCGGATGCCCGGATTGATGTCCCGCGCCACGGTGCCCATGCCGGTGGACAGGCCGCCGCCGCCGACCGGCAGCACCAGCGTGTCGAGTTCCGGCACGTCTTCCAGCATTTCCAGCGCCACGGTGCCCTGCCCGGCCGCGACATTGGGCTCATCGAACGGGTGGACGAAGGTGAGGCCCAGCTGCCCCTCCAGCTTGCGCGCGTGGGCATAGGCCTCGTCGAAGCTCTCGCCCTCCAGCACGACCTTGCCACCCACGCTCTCGGTCTGCATGACCTTGACCGTCGGCGTGGTCTTGGGCATGACGATGGTGACGGGCACGCCGAGGCGCGTGCCGTGGTAGCTCAGGCCCTGCGCGTGGTTGCCGGCCGAGGCGGCGATGACGCCGCGCGCCTTCTGCTCCTCGGTCAGCAGCAGCAGGGCGTTGAGTGCGCCGCGCTCCTTGTAGGCGGCGGTGAACTGCAGGTTCTCGAACTTGAGCCAGATTTCGGCGCCGGTGATCGCGCTCAGCGTGGAACTGTAGAGCGTCGGCGTGCGCACGACCTTGCCCGAAATTCGCTCCGCCGCCGCGCGTACGTCGGCTGCGGTCAGCGGGGCGTCTTCGAGGCCCGCGGGAGCGATGTTGAGCAAAGTCTGGTCCATAGACCCGCGCGCCTACCGGAAACGGCGCACAATTGAAAGGACGTCGTCCCGGACTTGATCCGGGACCGCTGGCCATGAACAGCCCACCCATCGGCGGGGTGGCTTGCCGAATGGCCCATTCCTAAAGATAGCCATCGGTCCCGGATCAAGTCC
>NZ_BAAILP010000201.1:0-245 GCF_054589055.1 Novosphingobium sp. 11B
CAGTGCAACGCACTGTACCATCCTCAAGCCAATCTCTCGGCGAAGATGGTGGAGCCTATCGGGATCGAACCGATGACCTGATGCTTGCAAAGCAACCGCTCTCCCAGCTGAGCTAAGGCCCCGTTATCTGTCTAGATATGGCAAGTGGTGGGCCTGAGTGGATTCGAACCACTGACCTCACCCTTATCAGGGGTGCGCTCTAACCAACTGAGCTACAGGCCCAACTCGCCATGCCCGAACAGGCC
>NZ_BAAILP010000202.1:0-493 GCF_054589055.1 Novosphingobium sp. 11B
CAGGGACGCCATGCCTGCAGCCATTGGCGCAGGATCTGGGGGACGGGATCGCCGATCACGGCCTTGTTCTGGTCCAACATCCCATGCTTCGAGTCCTGACTGAAGCACGTTGCAACGCTTAGGCTGTTGCCATGCGGTGAGGTGACTCGGATATGCTGTGACCTGACGGCGGCAATGGATGCACCATGAAAGACGAGGAAATCATTCTGCGCATCGAAACGTTCGACGCGGCCAACGGCGGCGGCGTCGGATGGTATGAGAACAAAGGCGCTTACCATCTCTATCTGCTGGCAACCGAGGCACCGATCGCCCGCCTCAAGCCTGTCGGCACGCGTGACGAAGTCAGGCTCGGCTACTGGTCACACCAGCGAAAATGGGAAAATATCGATGATATGGGCGGATGCGTCTTGCCCCTCGATCAAGCACTCGACCACGTTGCTGAAAACAGCATCTTCTGGACCTGGACCTGACCAAAAACGTACAAAGTCGAGCT
>NZ_BAAILP010000203.1:0-4490 GCF_054589055.1 Novosphingobium sp. 11B
CCCTCCTGCAAGCGGGAGGGAGGAGCGAGGCCGCACTTAACATTCTTCCCTCCCGCTTGCAGGAGCGCCTGGGGTAGGCTCTTTCGATTATCCCACGAACGGCGCCGCCACCTCGGGCGGCACCCGCATCAGCCGGCCGGAGGCGATGTCGATCATCGCCCATGTCGTGCGGGCCGAGACGATCACCTTGCCCGCCGTATTCCGGAAATCCACGCGCCGGTCGAAGCGCGCACCGCTCGGCCCTTCGGGGATGAAGGTCTCGCCCGTCACGCTCTCACCCTCGCGGATGTTGCCGCGGTAATCGATCTCGTGACGAGTGACGAGCCAGGCGTACTTCTCCTGATGCTCAGGCGGGGCGACGGCGGCCCAGTGCGCGCCCGCCATCGCCTCCATCCACTGCACCCACACCGCATTGTTGACGTGGCCCATCACATCGATGTGCTCCGGCAGCGCGGTGAAGGTGAGGGTGAACATCAGCCTTCGACCCCAAGCTGCCACAGGATGAAGGCGAACTCCTCCGCCGTTTCCTTCAGGCTCTCGAAGCGGCCCGACTTGCCGCCGTGGCCCGCGCCCATGTTGGTCTTGAGGATCAACTCGTTGCCGTCGGTCTTCACCTCGCGCAGCCTTGCGACCCACTTGGCGGGCTCCCAGTAGGTTACGCGCGGGTCGTTGAGGCCGGCCGTCACCATCAGCGGCGGATAGGCCTGCGGCTTGACCTGATCGTAGGGGCTGTAGCTCAGGATCAGATCGAAGGCGGCCTTGTCCTCGATCGGGTTGCCCCATTCGGGCCATTCGCCGGGCGTCAGCGGCAGGGTGTCGTCGAGCATGGTGCTCAGCACATCCACGAAGGGCACGTGCGCCACCACCGCGCCGAACAGCTCGGGGTCGGAGTTGATGACCGCGCCCATCAGTTCGCCGCCCGCCGAGCCGCCGGAGATGCTGATCCGGCCCGCCTCGGTGAAGCCGCGCTCGATCAGGCCCTTGGCGACATCGACGAAGTCGTTGAAGGTATTCTCACGCCGCTCCAGCTTGCCTGCCTTGTACCACGCGCGGCCAAGGTCGTCGCCGCCGCGGATATGCGCGATGACATAAGCGAACCCGCGATCGACCAGGCTGAGGCGCGAGGTCGAGAAGCCGGGATCGATGGCGATACCGTAAGCGCCGTAGCCATAGAGGTGCAGCGGCCCGGCTCCCGTCCGGTCCTTGCGATAGACGATGGAAACGGGGATCGCGGTGCCGTCGCGCGCAGGTATCTCCAGCCGCTCGGTGGCATAGAGCGAGCCGTCGTAGCCCGAAGGAATTTCCTGGACCTTGAGCGTCTCGAGCGTGCGCGCGGCGACATCGTAGTCCATCACCGAGGACGGAGCGACCATCGACTCGTACGTCAGCCGCAGCTTCTCCATGTGCCATTCGGGATTGTTGGAGAGCCCCGCCGAATAGCTCGCCTCGGGGAAGGCGATCGGCTCGATCCGCGCCGGATCGTCATAATAGCGCAGCTCGATCTGGTCGAGACCGGCGCGGCGCCCCTCGGTCACATAGAAGTCGCGGAACAGATCGAAGCCCGTCAGGTAAAACTCGTCCGTGCCCTCGATCAGCGTCGTCCACTCGCCGGGGTTCGCCAGCGGCGCGGTGGCGAGGCGGAAGTTCTCGTGCGTGTCGTTGGTGTGGATGTAGAGCACGTCGCCGCGCTCATCGACATCGTACTCCACGCCCTTGACGCGCGCCTTCACCAGGATCTGCTCGCCCAGCGGATCGTCGGCGAGGACCATGCGGCATTCGCTTGTCTCATGGTCGCTGGTGCCGATCAGCAGCCACTTCTCGTTCGACGAGAGCGAGGAACCGACGCGGAAACCCTCGTCATCTTCGTGGAACAGTTCAACGTCGTCTTCCACCGGCTGGCCCAGCCAGTGCAGGCGGGCATTGTCGGTACGCCATTGCTCGTTCGCCAGCGAGTAGACGAGACCCTTGTCCTTCGCCACCCAGACCAGCGAGGACAGCGTGCCGGGAATCTCGTCCGGCAGCAGTTCGCCGGTGGTCAGATCCTTGATCCGCGCGGTGAAGCGCTCCGACCCGCTGTCGTCATACGCGTAAGCGAGCAGCCTGCCGTCCGTCGTCGTGGAGATCGCGCCGAGGCGGAAGTAGTCCTTGCCCTCGGCGAGCGCCACTTCGTCGAGCATCAGTTCGGGCTCGCCGCCCGCGACGGGTTTGCGCCACCATTTCTTGTATTCGGCGCCTTCCTCGAACTCGATCCAGTAGAGCCAGTCGCCATCCTTCTGCGGGACCGACGAATCGGCTTCCTTGATGCGGCCGCGCATTTCCTTGAACAGCGCGTCGATGCGGCCCTTGTGCTGGTCCATCTTCGATTCGAACCAGCGGTTCTCCGCCTCGAGATGGTCGAGGACCTCCTTGTCCTTCACCTCGGGATAGCCGGGATCGCGCAGCCAGGCGTAGTCGTCGCTGACGGTGACGCCGTGATGGGTGAAGGAATGCGGCTTCTTCGCCGCCTGCGGGGGACCGATGAGGGTCGGGGTGGAATCTGCCATGCGCACCATCTATGATTGCTCAATACCCCCCGCAAGCCGGAACCCATGACATGCTGATGAATACCCACGAAGCCCGCCTCGATGCGCTCCGCAAGGAACTGAAGGCGCGCGGCCTCGATGGCTTCGTGATCCCTATCTCCGACGAGCACATGAGCGAGTACGTCGGCGCCTATGCCCAGCGGCTCGAATGGCTGACCGGCTTCGGCGGCTCGGCCGGAACCGCCGTTGTGCTGACCGACGCAGGCCGCTCGCCTGCCGCTGCCATGTTCGTGGACGGACGCTATACCCTGCAGGTGCGCGATCAGGTCGATGGCAGGCTCTATGCCTACGAAAGCGTGCCTGCGACCAGCGTTCCGGCATGGCTCGCCGAGCATGCGCCCAAGGGCGCGCGGATCGGCTACGACGCATGGCTTCACGGCTCGAAGTGGGCGCAGGCGGTGGAAGCCACGCTCGCGGCCAAGGGCGGCGCGCTGATCGCGGTCGAGGGCAACCCGATCGATGCCGTGTGGCAAGACCAGCCCGCCCCTTCGGCCGCTCCCGCCGTGGTCCACCCGGACACGTTCACCGGCGAGGCGAGCGAGGCCAAGCGCGCCGCCGTTTCCGAATGGCTCGCGACCCGGAACCTCGACGCGACGGTGATCACCGCGCTCGATTCGATCGCCTGGCTGCTCAACATCCGCGGCGCCGACGTGGACCGCACCCCCGTCGCGCTGTCCTACGTGATCGCACGAAAGGACGGCACCGCCGACCTGTTCATCGCCGGGGAGAAAGTGACGGACGAGGTCCGCCGCCACCTCGGCAACGCGGTCACCGTGCGCGAGCGCGCCGCCTTCACCCAGGGCCTGCGCGAACTGGCAGGCAAGCGCGTCGCTATCGATCCCGAGCGGGCCGTCAGCGCCATCTTCGAGGAACTGCGCGCCGCCGGTGCCACGCTGGTGGAGGAACGCGATCCCACCGTGCTGCCCAAGGCCGTCAAGAACCCTGTCGAGCAGGCCGGCCACCGCGCCGCGCAGGGCCGCGACGCCGCCGCCGTGACGCGCTTCCTGCACTGGCTCGCGGTCGAGGCGCCCAAGGGCGAGGTCACCGAACTGTCAGCCGCCGCGAAACTGCAGGACTTCCGCGCCGTCGATCCCAGCTTGCGCGACCTGTCGTTCGACACGATCTCCGGCGCCGGTCCTAACGGAGCGAGCCCGCACTACCGCGTGTCGGAAGAGACCAGCCTCACACTGGAGCCCAACTCGGTCTACCTCGTCGACTCGGGCGGGCAGTACCTCGACGGTACCACCGACATCACCCGCACCGTCTGGGTCGGGCCTGATGCGCCCTTCGCCGAAGTGAAGGACCGCTTCACCCGCGTGCTCAAGGGCCACATCGCGCTGGCCCTTGCGGTCTTCCCCAAGGGCACGGCGGGCAGCCAGCTCGACGTGCTGGCGCGCCATGCGCTGTGGCAGGTGGGGCTCGACTATGCCCACGGCACCGGCCACGGCGTCGGCAGCTTCCTTGCCGTCCACGAAGGGCCGCAGCGCATCGCCAAGTCCTCGGGCGGGCAGGCGGGCACCGACCAGCCGCTGCTGCCGGGCATGTTCCTCTCGAACGAGCCGGGCTACTACAAGACCGGCGAATACGGCATCCGCATCGAAAACCTGATCCTCGTCGAAAAGCGCGAGATCGCGGGCTCGGACGGCGAATACTACGGCTTCGAGACGCTCACCCACGTGCCGATCGAGCGGCGCCTGGTGGACACATCGCTGCTATCTCCAGCCGAAATCGCGTGGTGGAACGACTATCACGCGCGGGTGCTGGAGATCGTGGCGCCGCAGCTTGAGGGCCCGGATTCGGCGGCCGCTCTGGACTGGCTGCGTGCCCAGTGCGAGCCGCTCTGAGATGACGGCGCGCGACCTTCGCACTTATCCGGTCCACCTCGGCCTTGGTGCGAAGGTCGCGGAC
>NZ_BAAILP010000203.1:4613-8173 GCF_054589055.1 Novosphingobium sp. 11B
TACGCAGCCTATGGGGAGCGCACCGCAGCCGATGGGAAGGAGGGCCGCCTCGTCAGCATGTACGATTTCTCGACCAGCTGGGATTCGTGGGAAATGCACCCGGAGGGCGACGAATTGGTCGTGTGCCTCTCCGGCGAAATGACGCTGATCCAGGAATATCCCGATGGCCGCCTCCATTCCGAGACCTTGCAGGCGGGGCAGTACATCGTGAACCCGGCGGGCGTGTGGCACACCGCCGACGTCTCGCAACCCGTGAGCGCGCTGTTCGTGACGGCGGGAATGGGCACACAGGGCCGCCCGCGCTAAATCCTCCTCCAAGACAAGCGCGGGGAGGGATAGCTTGCAGATGAACGCCCCGTTCTACTTGTGACAATTGACGACAATAAACGCATGTCCCGGCACAACTGCGCGACAACCGGCGTTTAGACAGGACCATAGAGAGCCGCAGGACAGTTCTTCCCCCTCCCTTCCCTTGCTGTCCTGTGGCTCTCATCCAATTGTTACGGGACAAGACACATGACCTCGATGAAGACCCTGCTGCTCGGCCTTTCGGCTGCTGCACTGACGATCGGCGGCGTGGCCTGCGCCCAGGCCCCTGCCAACAACGCACCCGCAGCCCAGAAGCCCCGGATGGAGCATCCGAAGATGGACGCCGACGGCGACGGCGTGATCACCCGCGCCGAGGCCCAGGCCCGCGCGACCGAACTCTTCGCCAGGCTGGACGCCAACAAGGACGGCAAGCTCGACAAGGCCGACCGCGAACTGATGCACCAGCAGATGCGCGAGACAATGTTCGCGAAGCTCGATACCAACGGAGACGGCTCGATCTCCAAGGCCGAGTTCATGGCCGATCGCGGTCCCGAAGGGCGTGGCCCCGGCGGCCCCGGTCCTGACGGCAAGGACGGCCCGCCGCCCCCGCCTCCGGCTGGCGAAGACGGCGCTTCTCCCCCGCCCCCTCCCGGCGGCGAGCATGACGGCATGCGCGCCGGAATGCATAGGGGTACGCACGGCAAGATGGGTCGTGGTGGCCATCGCGGCGGCATGATGATGGAGAAGCAGGCCGACGCCAACAACGACGGCGCCGTCACCCAGGCCGAGTTCATTGCCGCTGCCCTCAAGCGCTTCGATGCGCAGGACACCAACCACGACGGCAAGGTGACCAAGGAAGAGCGCGCAGCCGCCCGCAAGGCGCACATAGACGAGCGCAAAGCCCGCTGGGAGACCAAGAAGGCTGACAAGAAGGCTGCGAACTGACAGGAAGGCGCGGTAACGCCATGGATTTAGAGATGAACGATACCGCGCCTGCTCCTTCTCCGGCCAAGCTGCTGCTCGTCGACGACGAGGCTTCCCTTCGCGAACCCCTGGGCGACTACCTGTCGCGGCAGGGGTTCGCCGTCGTCCAGGCGTCGAGCGCGGCCGAGGCCCGCTCGCGCCTGCGGGACGCCAAATTCGACCTCGTCCTGCTGGACATCATGATGCCCGGCGAGGACGGCCTGTCGCTCTGCCGCCATCTGGTCGAGGCGCAGGACGTGCCGGTGATCTTCCTCACCGCGCGCGGTGAAGCGACCGACCGCATCGTCGGGCTGGAGATCGGCGCCGACGACTATGTCGTGAAGCCCTTCGAGCCGCGCGAACTGGTCGCCCGCGTGCGCAGCGTCCTGCGCCGCGCCTCGCGCGCCGCGCCCGCGCCGGTCGAGAACGAGGCCTTCGAATTCGAAGGCTGGCGGCTCGATCCGCTCAAGCGCCGCCTGATCGATGCCGAAGGCGCGGTCGTCGCCATTTCCTCGGTGGAATACCGGCTGCTGATGGCCTTCCTCGAACACCCCCGGCAAGTGCTCAACCGCGACCGCCTGCTCGACATGGTGCAGGGCCGCGAGGCGCACCTGTTCGACCGCGCGGTGGACAACCAGGTCAGCCGCCTGCGCCGCAAGATCGAGCAGGACAGCCGCAACGCCCAGCTTATCCAGACGGTCTGGGGCGGCGGCTACATGCTGGCGGCGGACGTGCGCCGCGTACCGATAGAGGACTGATGCGCCTTGCGATCCCTTCCGTGATCAGGCCCCGCAGCCTGATGGGCCAGATGCTGCTCGCGGTGGCGGCGGCGCTGCTGCTGGTGCAGGGCATCGGCGCCCTGCTCGTCTACCGCGCCCAGCGCGAGGGCTACGAGGCCGGCATGAGCAATGCCGTCGCCTTCAAGCTCATTGCCGAGACGCGCGGACGCGGTGCCCTTGGACGGATGCTGCGCGGCAACGATCGGGACCGGGATCGTGCGCCTTTCGGTGGGCCGCCCCTGCGCGGCTTCCCGCTGGAACTCAGCGAGGGCTCCCCGCTGCGCACCGGCGAAAAGCGGGACGCCGACATGGAAGAGCGGCTGCAGCACACGCTGGCCGAACAGGACTTTCCCGCTTCGCAGATCGTGGTCGTCCACCGCACCGTCGGCCGGGATGCGTTCGCCCGCACTCATACCTACAAACGCGCCGCGCATGGCCGGCTCGAAGGGCCGGAAGTCAGCGAGATGATGGACGATCACTTGCTGGTGGTCGGCGTCAAGCAGCCAGGCAAGACCAGCTGGATGGTCGCCCGCGTGCGCAGCCCGCGCGCCTTCAACGTCATGATCCGCCCGCTGATCGTGCAGACCGTGATCATCTACCTCGTGCTCGTCGGCGCCGTCGCGCTCATCCTGCGGCGTATCACCAGGCCGCTGGCCGCGCTCACCCGCCGGGTCGAGCAATTCGCCGTCAGCCCCGGCTCGGCCGGCCAGCTCGATCCCAGCGGGCCGGACGACATGCAGCGCCTGATCGTCGCGCACAACGCGATGGAAGCGCGCATCGTCGCCATGCTGGATGAGAAGGACGTGATGCTGGGCGCCATCGGCCACGACCTCAAGACCCCGCTCGCGGCCCTGCGCGTCCGCATCGAATCGGTCGAGGACGATACCGAGCGCGGCCGCATGGCCGCGACGATCGAGGACATCGTGCGCACGCTCGACGACATCCTCTCGCTCGCCCGCGTCGGCCGCCCGAGCGACCCGCGCGAGCGTACCGAGCTGTCCGCCCTCGTCGCCTCGGTCGTCGAGGAATACGAGGACATGGGCGAGCCGGTGGATCTCGGCGACACCCAGCGCACCGTCCTCGAACTGCGCTCGACCTGGCTGCGGCGCGCCCTGCGCAACCTCATCGACAACGCCCTTCGCTACGGCGGCGGCGCGCGGGTGGGGCTGGAAAAGGAAGGCGATCGCGCCGTGGTCCGCATCGAGGACGACGGCCCCGGCATCCCCGATGACGAGATCGAGGCCATGACCAATCCTTTCGTCCGCGGCGACCCTTCGCGCAACAAGGCGACCGGCGGGGCGGGCCTCGGCCTGGCTCTGGCGCGGGCCATCGCCGACCAGCACGGCGGCGCACTGGTGCTGGCGAACCGGCTTTCGCCCACCGGCGAGGTCGAAGGACTGACGGTGAGGCTGGAGCTGCCGCTGAGCTAATTCCTCCCCGAGCTTGTCTCGGGGAGGGGGACCGCCGCCGCAGGCGGTGGTGGAGGGGGAAAGGCCGGACAAGTCCCCC
>NZ_BAAILP010000203.1:8366-11030 GCF_054589055.1 Novosphingobium sp. 11B
GAGCAGCCCGCAATTGCGCACCCGCTCGACCGCGCGGTCCAGTTCGAGCGCCCCCGGCGTCGCCGCGAACGCCGCCTTGAAGTCCCGTGCGATCCGGTCCGCCCAGGCCACCGAGCAGAACCGTCCGAGCATCTGCGGCAACCGCGTCGAAACCGCCTGCCCATCCGCCCCGCCGAGCAACGCCCCAACGTGGGACAGCGCCCAGCCATACCCGTATTCCCGGCTGGCACTGCGCGCCATGATACCGTCGAGCAGATCGCGCCGCTCGCTCTCGCGCAGGCGCGGATCGTCGAGCGAAAGCAGCCACGCCGCCATCGCCGGAAAGCCCGTGCGCGCCGCCGCGCCAAGCGCTGCCGGGCGGAATACCGGGTCCTCCGAAGCCAGCGCCTTGTCCACCAGCGTGCGCACCGCCGCTCCATCGCGATCGTAGAGGTACAGATCGAACGCATGGTCGAACCACGCCGGGTCGAGGGCAGCCCCATCACCCGCCAGATAAGCCACGGCAGCCGCGCCAAGCTGCTTTCGCAGCTGCCGCCCGGCGCCGGTGCCGACGAGCGCATTGACCACCTGCACCCGCCGCTGCGCGCGTGCCGCTCCCTCACGCGCATAAACGCCCGCGCGCGGGTCGAAGCCATACTCCTTCAGGAGCGGCCCGTAGAGCTTCTCGCGCAGGAGCCGGAACCCCCGCCGTCCCGGTGCGCCGACGATGTTCTCGCGCACCAGCTTCGACAGCGCCTTGTCGGCGGCGTCGGCGGCATGAGGATCGGGGTGCCGGATCAGCTTGCGCTCCAGCCGCGCCATCTCGCCGATGGTGCCGCGCCCCGCGCGGATCGAAGCCCAGAGCGAATCGACCAGCGCCAGTGCCTCGCCGCCCGGCAGGCGGTCGGCCCCGGCGATCAGTTCCTGCCAGTGGCCGGCGGTCAGCTCGAAGCGGTAGTAGCCGGTGCCGCCCGCGTTGGGGAACACCGGCCCCTCTCCGGGCAGCATGAAGCTCTGCGTGTGCTGGTCCATGATGAAGCAGCGGCGCGCTTCTCCCCCTTTGCCATCCCGGCGTCGCAGGCACAGCGGGATCGTCCAGCGCGTTTCGGGCGGCGCGACGCCCGCCGTGGTGTAGCGCAACTGCGTGACCATGATCCGGTCCCCGTCGCGCCGCATGGCAAGGAGCGGCACGCCCTGCTGCTCGACGAAGCTGCGCATCGCCGGCACCAGCTTGGGATTGCCTGCGACTTCGGCGAGCGCGGCGAAGAAGTCCTCGCTGGTGGCGGTGCCCCCCGCATGCGCGGCGATATACCGGCGCACACCCTCGCGGAACCGCTCGTCGCCCAGCCATGCCGCGACCATGCCAACGACGTGGCCGCCCTTGCCGTACGTGATAGCATCGAAGGCAGATTCGATCCGGCGGCTGTCCGTGATGGGCTGGCGCACCGGCCGACCCGCGAGCAGAGCGTCGGTTTCCATCGCCTCGAATCCGGTGCCCAGCGCATCTCCGGCGATGCCGAGGTCCGGGCGCCAGGCGTCACCGATGCGGTAGCCGATCCAGTTGGCGAAGCTCTCGTTCAGCCACAAGTCGTCCCACCATGCCGGAGTGACGAGATCGCCGAACCACTGATGGCCGAGTTCGTGCGCCACGATCGTGCCGAAGGCGCGCTGGCGGGTGACCGGCGCCCCGGCATCCACCACCAGCAGGTCGTCGCGATAGAGCGCCGCGCCCGCGTTCTCCATGGCGCCGGGCAGGACCGGCGTGGTGATCTGGTCCAGCTTGGGGAAGGGAAAGGGCGTGCCGAAATAATCCTCCAGCAGCCCGGTGATGCGGCGCGTACCGTCAAGCGCGAAAGCCAGCCTGTCGGCGTTCTGCCGGGTCGAGACGATGCGCAGGGGCAAAGACTTCGCCTCCCCCGCCAGCGAAGCGAACGGGCCGACCATCATCGCGACGAGGTATGTCGGCAGCGGTGCGGTGGGCGCGAAGCGGTGCACCTCCAGCCCGTTCTCGATGACCGGCGGCCCGGCTTCGGGCGCATTGCCGATCGCGGTCAGGCCCTTGGGCGTGCGCAGGGTGAGGGTGAAGGGCGTCTTGAAGCCAGGCTGGTCGAAGCCGGGGAACGCGGCGCGGGCATCGATCGCCTCGAAATGGGACCAGACATGCCATGCGCCTTCGACCTGCTCGCGGAACAGTCCGGCAGGTCCGTCGGCAAAGGGGGCGCCGTAATCGAAGGCCAGCGTGACCGGCCCGGCGGGCAGGTCTTCCGGGAATTCGATTCGCGCGACGCCGATGGGGTCGATCTGCTGCCAGCGCCCGGCAACCGACCGGCCCTTTGCCCGCGCCATGACGCGCGACACGTCGAGCCCGCGCCCGTGCAGCACGATGGAAGAGGCCGGCGCGGCGAGCACGACGTCGATCTCGACATGCCCGGAAAAGCGCGGACGGGACGGATCGATGGTGAGGTCCAGCCGGTAGGCCGCAGGTTTGGCAGTGTCGTCGAGCCGCCCGAGCGGGACCGATTGCGCCTGCGCGGCTACGGTCATGCTGCCGAACAGAAGGGCAAGCAGCATCACGATACGTCGTCCCGGACTTGATCCGGGACCGCTGGCCGTGACCCGGCCGCCGGCCAGCGCGTGCAACGCGCTTCTGCCCAAGGATCGCCACCTGTCCCGGATCAAGTCCGG
>NZ_BAAILP010000204.1:0-10115 GCF_054589055.1 Novosphingobium sp. 11B
ATGGGAAAATATCGATGATATGGGCGGATGCGTCTTGCCCCTCGATCAAGCACTCGACCACGTTGCTGAAAACAGCATCTTCTGGACCTGGACCTGACCAAAAACGTACAAAGTCGAGCTGACGGTCTGCTTTTCCGGCAGGTGACGACCAAAAACCTCTCCCAACCAAATTTCAGAGGTGGAACATTTCGCATGCGATGAGGTCTAACATTGGGCTTTAAGGCAATGTCCGCACAATAGCGGCCCGTATGATGATTCTGCTCCTGTCCTGGTTGGAAGCCCCTTTCCGAATGGGCGATTGCATGATGGGGTTCACTCCCTGCGACGCCGCTAGAACCTGCCTTCGAAGCTGAGGCCGAAGGTGCGTGGATCGGTCAGTAGACCGCGCGTGCGCCCGTCGAAGTCGAGGAAGAAGACCGAGGGCTTCTGGACGTCGAACAGGTTCGAGACGATCAGGTACGCCCCGAAATTCTCGCCCTGCCAGCCCAGCTTGGCATTGACGATCGTGCGCCCGGGCAGATCGCGGAACACCTGATCGACGGTGTCCTGATAGACGGCGCTGCGATAGTTGGCATTGACGTTGGCGGTGATCCCGCCCGGATGGCGCCATGTCGCCCCGCCCGACAGCGTCCAGCGCGGCGCATTGGCGAACTCGTTACCCTGCGCGCTGGCGGAAAGCTCGCCCACGGTCACGTCGAAATCGGTGAACTTCGTATTACTGTAGCCCGCCCCGGCATAGAGGTTAAGCGTATTGGTCGGCCGTCCGCTCAGTTCCAGCTCGAAACCGTAGAGGCGTGACTTGCCCGCGTTGACGGTCTGCGTGTCGAACACCGCGCCGGGGCTGAGGCGCACGGCGACCTGCTGGTCGGTCCAGTCGATCCAGTAGGCATTGGCGTTCACCGTCAGCCGCTTGTCCAGCCACTGCGACCTTAGCGCGACTTCGTAGTTCCAGGTATATTCCGGGCCAAATGAATACGCCTCGCCGCGCTGCTGGTTGAGGCCCGCGCCGCCCGCACGGTAGCCGCGCTGCGCCGTGGCGCTGAGCGCGAGGTCGTCGGTGAAGTAATAAGTCAGGCCCGCCTTGGGCAGCCAGGCGTCGTAGCTGATGTTGCGTACCGGCTCGATCACGGTTCTGCGTCTCATGATCGTAGCGCAGGCCTAGGCGCAGCTTCAGCTTGCCGCCCTCGGTGCCGGAAAGAGATGCTTACCGCCAAGCCCCTGAGCGGTCTTGAGCAGTTCCAGAGCTCGAGGCGATAGCGGGACGCGGTGCTCTTTACAGGCCTTCATGCGATCCGGGGGCACCGTCCATACCGCTTTCGAGAAGTCGATCTCTTCCCACGTCGCCTTGAGCGCTTCGGAGGTTTGGGCTGCGGTAAGGATGATGAATTCCAGCGCCATGGCCGTGACTGCCTGTCGCTTGCGCAACGCGGCGATGAAGGTCGGCACCTCCTCGTACGGTAGCGCCTTGTGATGACCGTCTCGGCCGAGCTTGCGATTGCGGGCTTCCTTGGTCTTGGACACTTTGGGGAGGATCTGGGCTAGGTGCCCGCGCCAACGCGCCGGGTTCTCGCCCTTACGGTACCCACGGGCCTTGGCGGCATCGAGAATGGTTTTGATCCGCCCCCTCACCCGGCTCGCCGTCTCGGGCTTCTCTCGCCAAATCGACTCCAAAATCGACAGCACATGGGGTGTGTCCACGTCGGCCACCGATTGATCGCCGATCTTCGGATAGACATAGTCAGCCATAGTCTTGCGCCACTGCTGCCGGTGCTTCGGGTTGCGCCAGCTTTCCTCGTTCGCATCGATGTGGGCTTCGGCAACTTCCTTGAAAGTGGTCTCGGCGATCAGGGCTGCTTGGGCTGCCGCGAGCTTTTCGGCCTCCTCGCGATCGCGCTCCTCGATGGGGTCGATCCCGGACTGGACCTTGAGGCGCAGCTTGGTCGCTTCGACTCTGGCATTTGCCAGCGACAGGGCACCAAGACCAGCGGCAGCGCCAAGTCCTAAATCGCGCGAATTCCCGTTCAGCATGAAGCGGAATACCCAAGAACGGGCGCCGCTCGCTTTAACCAAAAGGTGCAAGCCACCTCCATCCGAATGCCTGCCCGGCTTGGCGTTCTTGACCGTCAGAGGCGTCAGAGCATTTGAAAGCTTACGGGGCATACCGGTCCATCGTTCCCAAAACCGCTCCCATAATAGTAGCGCGGTTTTATGGGAGCGCAATTGGACAGCATTGGACACTTATACATAGAGAGGAGAATAAACTCGACCAAATCAGCCAGTGTTCTTCACATGTTCGCACGCCACCGGATGATATTATTGCGGACACCCTGTCCGCCATCATTCCCGTCTCGGGACGATACACATGGTGTTCCTGCGTGTCTGCGTTTCTCACCCGTCATCGCCGCCCGGTTTCGAACTCTCGATACGCCACTTGCGTCGAGCCAGCCGTGTGATCGGCCGTGAGCAGCGTCGGCAAACGCTGCGATAGTGCGAGCCATCCCATTCGACCGCGCGGCGAGGGCGATGACGATTGAACAAACAAAGAAAGCGCCCGAAAGCCACTCTTGCCCCCCGTTGATGCGAAAATCTCGGACGGGATAATTGAGCACGCCATCGAAGCTCAACGAAACAAACCCGTCCTATTTTCTCTCCGATGCGCTGCAGCCGGCGGCAAGAGCCCGCACCATCTCTGGCGCGGGCTCCTGGCATTTCGGTCGAGGGTCAGGCGCTCACGGGCTGCGGGCGATTGGCGAGCAGGTTGTCGACTACCGACGGGTCCGCCAGCGTGGAGGTGTCTCCCAGGTTCGAGACATCGTTCTCGCCGATCTTGCGCAGGATGCGGCGCATGATCTTGCCCGAGCGGGTCTTGGGCAGGCCCGGTGCGAACTGGATCACGTCTGGCGTGGCGATCGGGCCGATCTCGTGGCGCACCCACGCGATGAGTTCCTTGCGCAAGGCGTCGTCGGGCTCGACCTCGGCGTTGCAGGTGACGAAGGCGTAGATGCCCTGCCCCTTGATCTCGTGCGGCATGCCTACGACCGCCGCTTCCGCCACCTTGGGGTGAGCGACGAGTGCGCTTTCGATCTCCGCGGTGCCCATGCGATGCCCGGAGACGTTGATGACGTCGTCGATGCGACCGGTGATCCAGTAGTAGCCGTCCTCGTCCCGGCGGCAGCCGTCACCGGTGAAGTACGTGCCTTTGAAGGTGCTGAAATAAGTCTGGAAGAAGCGCTCGTGATCGCCCCAGACGGTGCGCATCTGGCCGGGCCAGCTGTCTGTGATGACGAGGCAGCCGTCGCCCGGCCCCTCGATCTCCTTGCCGTCGTTGTCGAGCAGTTTCGGCTGCACGCCGAACATCGGGCGGGTGGCTGAGCCGGGCTTGAGCGGGGTGGCGCCCGGTAACGGGGAGATCATCACGCCGCCGGTCTCGGTCTGCCACCAGGTATCGACGATCGGGCAACGCCCCTCGCCCACGACCTCGTGATACCAGGACCATGCCTCCGGGTTGATTGGTTCGCCGACCGAGCCGAGGAGGCGCAGCGACTGGCGGCTGGTCTTCTTCACCCAGTCGTCGCCTTCGCGCATGAGCGCACGCAGCGCGGTGGGGGCACCGTAGAAAATCTCGACGCCGAACTTGTCGACGACCTGCCAGAAACGGCTGGGATCGGGGAAGTTGGGCACGCCTTCGAACATCACGGTGGTCGCACCGTTCATCAGCGGGCCGTAGACGACGTAGCTGTGGCCGGTGACCCACCCGATGTCGGCCGCGCACCAGTAGATCTGGCCGGGGCGGTAGTCGAAGACGTACTCGTGGGTCATTGAGGCCCATACCGAATAGCCGCCGGTGGTGTGCAACACGCCCTTGGGCTTTCCAGTGGAGCCCGAAGTGTAGAGGATGAACAGCGGGTCCTCCGCGCTCATTTCGACCGGCTCGCATTCGGCGGCCTGATCGGCGACGGCCGAGGCCCAGTCGATGTCGCGACCCTCGGCCATCGGTACGCCGGACTTGGTGTGCGCGAGGACGATCACGCTGTCGACACCGGGACAGGCCTTGAGCGCCTCATCGACATTGGCCTTGAGCGGGACTTTCTTACCCCCACGCAGGCCCTCGTCGGCAGTGAGGACGACGCGGCTGTCGCAATCCTGGATGCGGCCCGCCAGCGCGTCCGGCGAAAACCCGGCGAAGACGATCGAGTGGATTGCGCCGATCCGCGCGCAGGCCAGCATGGCAACGGCCGCTTCCGGCACCATCGGCAGGTAGAGAGTGACGCGCTCACCCTTCCGGACGCCGCGTGCCTTGAGGAGATTGGCCAGGCGGCAGACCTGCTCGTGCAACTGGCGGTAAGTGATGCGGCGGTCGGGAGCGGTGGGACTGTCCGGCTCCCACAGGATCGCGATCTGGTCGCCACGCTCCACGAGATGACGGTCGAGGCAGTTGGCCGAGAGGTTCAGGGTGCCGTCGGTGAACCACGAAATGCCGAAGTCCTCTTCGTGGAAACTGGTCTGCTTGACCACGCTGAAGGGCTTGATCCAGTCGATCCGCCGCGCTTCCTCGCGCCAGAACGCTTCGGGCTCGGAAACCGACCTTTCGTACATCTCCTGATAGCGGGCATCGTCGATCAGGGCGTTCCGGCTCCACTCGGCGGGAACGGGATAGACGGCCTCGGCCATGCGGATTCTCCTCTCATATCGTAGGGTCGGGCTCTCCCGGCCTTGCATGTTGCATAGCACAATGGACCCGGGCCGTTCCCATTGGACAATGGTAGAACGGGCCGGGCGGAATCTCGTGCCGTTTCGACGAAGATGGCGGGCGATCTGATCTCGATCAAGGTGCATCGCATGATCGCGGTCTAGAGATTCGGCATTCAATCGAAAGGTAACGCCGTCATGATCGTCACCCTCCCCACCCGTTCGGGCATTGACCTCGACGTGCGCCCGGCAACCGAGGCGGATGCACCCGCGCTGACCGATTTCTTCACCCGCGTGACGGACGAGGATCGCCGCTTCCGTTTCCTGTCGGCGACCGAGCACGTCGGGCCGGTATTGCTGGAGCCGCTGGTCCACGCCGACCACTTCCGGACCGAATCGTGGGTCGGGATCAACCAGGCCAGCGGGCAGATCGTCGCGTCGGGGCTGTTGGCTTGTGACGGACCGCTGGATACCGGCGAGATCGCCATTTCGGTCTGCGGCAATCACCGCGGCAAAGGGATCGGCTGGGCCATGCTCGATTACCTCTCGGCCCAGGCCAAGGTCCGTGGCTGTCGCCGCGCCATTTCCATCGAGAGCCGTGACAATCGCGCCGCCATCGACCTCGAACGCGAAAGGGGCTTCAGGCCTGAGCCGTTCGACGGCGATCCCGGGCTGGTCGTACTGGAAAAGACCTTCCGCTGAATAGGGTGGCAGCGTACGCGCGCCGAATGCTAACGCGCTGGTAACCTGTTTTACGGCATGGGGTTCTCCCCCCAAGGAGACCCCATGCGCGATTCCCTCAAGCCCGGCCCGGCCGACAGTCGGACCCCTCGTTCCGCACGCGTCGGCGTGTCGATCCTGTGCGAGGTGCGTCAGGGAACCCGTCCGTGGAAACCGGCGCGACTGGAGGACTTGTCGCCCGGAGGCTTCCGCATCGGCCTGTTGCCCGATGCCCGGATGGAAGTGCCGCTGCGTATCCGCATCCCCGGCCTGCAGTTGCTAAGCGCACGCATCTGCTGGGTGCGCGAAGGCGCCGTCGGTTGCGAATTCGCCGAGCCCCTGCACGTGGCCGTGTTCGAGCATATCGTGCGCGCCGCCGGCTGATACGAAAAAGGGCGGACCTTGCGGCCCGCCCTCCTCGTTTTTCCAGACCTTGCGGCGCGATCAGATGTGGATCGCGCGGCCGTAGGCGGCGAGGGTCGCCTCGTGCATCGTCTCCGAGATCGTCGGGTGCGGGAACACGGTGTTCATCAGTTCCGCCTCGGTGGTCTCCAGCGTCTTGCCGACGACGTAGCCCTGGATCATCTCGGTCACTTCGGCGCCGATCATGTGGGCACCGAGCAGTTCGCCGGTCTTGGCGTCGAACACGGTCTTCACGAAGCCCTCGGGCTCGCCCAGCGCGATCGCCTTGCCGTTGCCGATGAACGGGAAAGTGCCGGCCTTGACCTCGTAGCCTTCTTCCTTGGCCTTGGCTTCCGTCAGGCCAACCGAGGCGATCTGCGGGTGGCAATAGGTGCAGCCCGGGATGTTGCGGCGGTCCAGAGCGTGCGGGTGCACTTCCTTGTTGCCCAGTTCCTTGGCGATCGATTCGGCGGTGGTGACGCCTTCATGGCTGGCCTTGTGGGCAAGCCACGGACCCTTCACGCAGTCGCCGATCGCCCAGACGCCGGGGACGTTGGTGCGGCCATAGTCGTCCACCTTGACGAAGAACTTCTCGTCCGGCTCGATCTTGAGTTCTTCCAGGCCGATGTTCTCGACGTTCGGGACGATGCCGATGGCGACGATGACGTGGCTGAATTCCTGCGTCTCTTCCTTGCCGCCCTTCGGGGTGATCTTGACCGAGACGCCCTTGTCCGAAGCCTTGACGTCGCTCGCCTTGGCGCCGGTGAGGATCTTCATCCCCTGCTTGGTCAGCGCCTTTTCGAGGAAGGCCGAGACGTCCTTGTCCTCGACCGGGACGATGCGGTCCATCATCTCCACGACCGTCACGTCGACGCCCATGTCGTTGTAGAAGCTGGCGAACTCGATGCCGATCGCGCCCGAGCCGAGGACCAGCAGCTTCGTCGGCATTTCCTTGGGCGTCATCGCATGGCGGTAGGTCCAGATGCGGTTGCCGTCCGACTTGGCGCCGGGCAGTTCGCGCGCACGGGCGCCGGTGGCGATGATGATGTGCTTGGCCGAGAGGGTCTCGGTGCCCTTCTCGCCGGTCACTTCCAGCTTGCCCGGAGCCACCAGCTTGCCGGTGCCCATGTGGACGGTGATCTTGTTCTTCTTCATCAGGTGCGTGACGCCCTGATTGAGCTGCTTGGCCACGCCGCGCGAACGCTTGACGATGGCGTCGAGGTCGGCGGTGATGTTCTCCGCCGCGAGGCCATAGTCCTTGGCGTGCTTCATGTGGTGCAGGATCTCGGCCGAGCGCAACAGCGCCTTGGTCGGGATGCAGCCCCAGTTGAGGCAGATGCCGCCGAGCAGTTCGCGCTCGACGATGGCGGTCTTGAGGCCAAGCTGCGCGCTGCGGATCGCCGCGACATAGCCGCCGGGGCCGGAACCGAGAACGATGACGTCGTAAGAATCAGCCACTCTTAACTCTCCTGTTCGATCGCGCGGGGGCGGCCCGCGTCGTCGATTGCGACGAAGGTGAAGACCGCTTCGGTCACCTTCACCTGTTCTTCTTCATGTCGGTGGCGCCGCCAGGCCTCGATGCCGATGGTCATCGAGGAGCGGCCCACGTTCCTGAGTTCACCGTAGACGCTGACTTCGTCGCCCACCTTGACCGGCTTGTGGAACTGCATGCCGTCCATCGCGATGGTGACGGCGCGGCCATGCGAGTGGCGCGCGGCGATCAGCCCTGCGCCCATGTCCATCAGGCTCATCAGCCAGCCACCGAAGATGTCGCCATAAGCATTGGCATCGGCGGGCATCGCGGTGATGCGGATGACGGGTTCGCGATATTCTTCCGCCATTTCAGACGATCTCCGAAGTCGCGGCAATGGCCCTGGGGCGGTCGTTCTCGTCGAGCGTCACGAACGTGAACAGCCCGGTGGCGACTTCGACCTGATGCTCGCTCGCCCGCGCCCGGCCAAAGCCGCGCGTGGCGATCGTCATCGAAGTGCGCCCCGTCCGCTGCACGCTTGCATAGACGTTGAGTTCGTCGCCCACGAGCATGACGCCGGGAAAGGTGAAGTCGGTCGCTCCCACCACCACGGCCTTGTGGCCGGTGCGGCGGGTGACCAGCGAGGCGGCGCCAAGAGCAAGCTGGCTCATCAGCCAGCCCCCGAAAACGCCGCCATAGGGGTTGAGGTCGGTGGGCATCGCTGTGACGCGGATGACCAGCTCTCCGGCCTCGTGCTCCATATCAGGCGATCATGCTCAGCGGGTTCTCGACGAACTCGCGGAACGCGGCCATCAGGCGCGCGCCGTCGGCGCCATCGATGGCGCGGTGATCGAAGCTGCCAGTTGCCGTCATGATCGTTGCCACTCCCAGCGATCCGTCTGGCATCACCCACGGACGCTTGTCACCTGCACCAATGGCGAGGATGGTCGACTGCGGCGGGTTGATGACGGCAGTGAACTGCTTGATGCCCATCATGCCCATGTTGGAGATCGAAGCGGTGCCACCCTGATATTCCTCGGGCTTGAGCTTGCCTTCCTTGGCGCGGGTGGCAAGGTCCTTGCTCGCCTTGGCGATCGCCGAGAACGACTTCTCGTTGGCACCCTGGACGATCGGGGTGATGAGCCCGCCGGGGATCGAGACCGCCACCGAAACGTCGGCGCGCTCGTACTTGATCAGCTCGTTGCCGGCGAAAGTCACGTTGCATTCCGGCACCGCGATCAGTGCGGCGCCCAGCGCCTTGACCAGCATGTCGTTGACCGAAACCTTGACGCCCTGCTTTTCCAGCGTGGCGTTGATCTGCGAACGCAGCGCCATCAGCTTGTCGAGCTGCACGTCTACAGTCAGGTAGATGTGCGGCGCTTCCTGCATCGACTGCGTAAGGCGGCGCGCGATCGTCTTGCGCATGCCCGAAAGCTTCTCGACCGTATGCGGGACGCGGGCATCGAGCAGGGCGCGGGTCTCGTCGGCCATCTCGACCGAAGACGTCGCGGCGGCGGCGGGAGCAGCGGCCGGGGCCGGGGCCGCGGGTGCCGGAGCGGCCTTCTTGGCGGTGCCACCCTGCGCGGCCTCGACGTCGGCCTTGACGATGCGGCCGTTCGGGCCGGAGCCAGCGACGCCCGAGAGGTCCACGCCCTTGGCATCGGCGATGCGCTTGGCGAGCGGGGTGGCGACGACGCGGTCACCCGAAGCTGCGGCCTTCGGCGCGGCTGCCGGAGCGGGCTTGGTTTCAGCCTTTGCTTCGGCCTTCGGAGCCTCTTCCTTGGCGGCGGCCTCCGGGGCTTCAGCCTTGGGCGCTTCGATCGCCGAGGCGTCCTCGCCCTCTTCGACCAGCACGGCGATGACGGTGCCGACCTTGACGCCTTCGGTGCCCTCGGCGACGCTGATCTTGCCGATCACGCCTTCATCGACGGCTTCGAATTCCATGGTCGCCTTGTCGGTCTCGATCTCGGCCATGATGTCGCCGGAGGAGACGGTATCGCCTTCCTTGACCAGCCATTTGGCCAGTTTGCCCTCTTCCATGGTGGGGGACAGGGCGGGCATCTTGATCTCGATGGGCATGGAAACTGTACGTTCCTTATTGTCCGTAGGGAGGCCGCTTTCGGGCGCTGGCCCCCTCCTTGGACGGCTTGAGCGTTGCGTTCAAGAACCTTGCAGTTTCTTTTTTCGCAACAGTGGTGGCTTGTCTTGCAGGCTTCGCGTATCGATAAGCCGGTTGGAGAGGGAACCACCCATGCGCATCTACCTGGTGATCGTCGACGAGAGCGAGGAAGCGCTCGTCGCCCTGCAGTTCGCGGCCCGCCGCGCGGCCAAGACCGACGGTGCGCTGCACCTTCTGGCGCTCGTTCCGCCGCAGCCCTTCAACGCCTTCGCCGGGGTCCAGGCGACCATCGAGGAAGAGGCCCGCGCCCGCGCCGAGACGCTGGTGACGGCGGCGGCCGGAAACCTTTTGTCGCAAGGCGCAAAGATGCCGGTCATCTCCGTTCACATGGGAGAAGACATCAAGATTGTGCGGAAATATCTGGAGGAGCATCCCGAGGTTTCGGCGCTGGTGCTGGGCGCGGCGAAAGAAGGCGGCCCCGGCGCTCTGGTCGCGCACTTCACCGGGCCGGGCATGGCGCATATGACCTGTCCGGTGTTCGTGGTCCCCGGCGGGCTCGATGCCGAGGCGATCGAACGGTTGAGCTGAGCGGCACGGGGCGGCACCTAACGGCACTCAAGGGTGCCACAATCGGTCTATTGCCCCACATAACCTCGTCATTGCGAGCGTAGCGAAGCAATCCAGGGCGGTTTGCTCTGCCCTGGATTGCTTCGC
>NZ_BAAILP010000204.1:10256-37760 GCF_054589055.1 Novosphingobium sp. 11B
TTCGGCCGCCCGCGCTGGCCGACGAAGTGCTTGCCCTTGTGCTTGAGCGCCGGAGCATTCCCGCGCGGCTCGATCCGGCCGCCGCCGTCGGGAAGCTCGTACTTGAGAGCGCCGGTCAGCGCATTGGCCTCCGCCAGTCGCAGCTTGAGGATCTGGCCGATCGAGAAGACCGTGCCCGTCTCGTCGCCGACCAGCACTTTGGCTTTCTCATCGAACGTGAATCGCTCGTCCCCCAGCGTCGAGACCGGGACCAGACCGTCACCGCCGAGGCCGACGATGGTGGCGAAGAAGCCGAACTTCTGGACGCCGGTGATGCGCGTGTCGAACACTTCGCCCACACGGCTCGCCAGCCAGGCGGCGACGTAGCGGTCGATCGTCTCGCGCTCGGCCTCCATGGCGCGGCGCTCGGCCTGGCTGATCGCGTCGCTGACGCGGCCGAGGTCTTCGCGGTCACGCTCCGACAGGCCTGACAGCGCCGGAATGTCGGCTTTTGGCTTCGGCTGCTCCAGCCCATAGGCATCGACCAATGCGCGGTGCACCAGAAGGTCCGCATAACGCCGGATCGGCGAGGTGAAGTGCGCGTAGGACGCCAGCGCCAGCCCAAAGTGGCCGGCATTGGCGGGGCCGTAATAGGCCTGCGTCTGGCTGCGCAGGACCGCTTCCATGATGAGCGCCTTCTCGGTCTCGTCGGTCACGTCCTTGAGCATGCGGTTGAACAGGCTGGGCGTGATGACCTGCCCCATCGCCAGCTTCTTGCCGAAGGTCGCGAGATAGTCCTTGAGCGCCATCAGCTTCTCACGGCTCGGCGTCTCGTGGATGCGGTAGACGACGGGCGCGGTCTTCGCCTCCAGCGCCTTGGCGGCGGCGACGTTGGCGGCGATCATGAAGTCCTCGACCACGCGGTGGGCATCGAGCCGCTCGCGGATCGCGATCTCGGTGATGCGGCCCTTCTCGTCCAGCTTCACGCGGCGTTCGGGCAGTTCGAGTTCGAGCGGATCGCGGTTGGCGCGCGCGGCGGCGAGTGCCTTCCACGCGGCCCACAGATTGGTCAGGTGCTCGGCCGCGCGGCCCTCGTCGATGCGCGCCTGCGCTTCTTCATAGGCGATCACTTCGTCGATGCGCACGATCGCGCGGGTGAAGCGCCAGTCGGTGATCTTGCCCTCGGCGTCGATCTTCATGTGGCAGGCCATCGCCGCGCGGTCTTCTCCGGAGCGGAGCGAACAGACGTCGGCGCTGAGCACTTCGGGCAGCATCGGCACGACGCGGTCGGGGAAGTAGACCGAGTTGCCGCGCCGACGCGCCTCGCGGTCGATCTGGCCGCCCGGGCGCACGTAGAACGACACGTCGGCGATGGCGACGAGCGCGTCGAAGCCGCCCTGCCCGTCCGGTGCAGCCCAGATCGCGTCGTCATGATCGCGCGCGTCGGACGGATCGATGGCGACGATCGGCAGGTGCCGCAGGTCTTCGCGGTGCTCGGCGCTGAGCGGCAGCTTGGCGGAAACCTGCGCCTCTTCCAGCACTTCCTCGATGAAGTGGTTGGGAATGCCGTGCTTGTGGATGGCGATCAGGCTGAATGACTTGGGCGCCAGCGGTTCGCCGAGCACTTCGGTCACCTTGACCGAAGGCCGCGCCGAACGGCCGATCGGCACGCCCAGCACCAGCTCGCCCGCCTTCGCCTCGCCAAGATCGGAGATCGGCGAGGAATTGCGGATGCGCTTGTCCACCGGCGCCAGCCAGGGCTTGCCGCCGCCGTCGATCTCGACGACGCCGAGGATCTGGTCGGCGCGCAGTTCCAGCTTCTTCATCGGGAAGGCGCGCCAGCCGGTAGCGCTTTCCTCGGTGCGCGACAGCACGCGGTCGCCCTTGCGCAGCGCCGAGCCGCGCCCCTTCTCGATCAGGCGGATGCGCGGCGGCGGGGTGGCGTCATCGGGCTGCCAGGTATCGGGGACGGCGATCGCCTCTCCCTCGTCGATGTCGATCACGCGCAGGACGGTGACCTTGGGCAGCCCGCCCATCTTGTGGAAGGCGGTACGCTTGCCGTCGATCAGGCCCTCTTCGGCCATGTCCTTGAGCAGCGCCTTGAGCTGGATCTTTTCATTGCCCTTGAGGCCGAAGTGGCGCGAGATTTCGCGCTTGCCCGCAGGTTCGCTCGAGTTCTGGATGAAGTCGAGGATCTGCTTGCGGGTGGGCAGTCCCGGCGTGGGGCGATCCTTTGCCGAACGATCCTTGACCGGACGGTTGGCGGTGAGCCGATTGCCTGAGGTTCGGTTATTGGCGGGGCGGTTGTTTGCGGGCATCCCACGCAGATGCCCCCTGCAGCCGTGCAATGCAATCTCGCAGGCGCGAATTGCCCCCGGAAGCCAGGCCGCCTTGTGTGATCGCTCGTCTCATCCCCCTATTTCGTCATTGCTTCGCTTCGCTCGCAATGACGAAAAGTGGGCCTTAGATGTGATCGGGCTCCGCACCATAACGGTTGGCGCCGTCGCTTGAGGGCCAGACGCCGAACACGATGATGAGCAGCAGGGGCACATAGCCGAGCATGCCGTTCATCATCACGCTGGCCTGCGCCTCCTGCAGCTTCACCATGTCGCCGCTCTGGGCGATGATCATCATCTCGGCGACCTTGTCAACCGAAGCGACCGCCATGCCTAGCGCCGCGAACTGGATCAGCGCCGTCAGCCCGGCGATCCAGCCCGGCTTGTCGGAATCGTGCAGCCGCCGTGTGAACGAGGCAACCAGCAGACCGGTCAGTACGAGTGTGCTGGCGACGGAAGCCCAGACCGAAGTGCGCATCATCCCCGAAAGGCGGCTGAACATGCGCTTCTGCATCTCGGCTTCGCTCAGCCCCTGCTTCGCAGCCTCGAACACGTCTGCCATCATCGGTGCCGTCATCACCATCGAGATCACGATGGAAATCACGATCTGGATGATCGCCAGGAACAGGAAATAGAACCAGAAGGCCGAGCGACCCTCGCGTCCCTTGAAGTTGGTCAGGTTCGCGAGGTTGTATTTAATCGCTGCGATCATCCGGAGCCCCCGTGTGAAATCAGTAAGACCCCATTCAGTAGGATCGGGCGACGTATATCTTCTCCACGGCGCCACGTCCCGTGAAAATGCAGTTACCGGTCGCGGGTTCGGCGCCCAGCGGCGTATTGCGCATGGTGAGCTTAAGGCCCTTGAGCTTCTGCACCACCGCTTCGAGTTCATCACCGGTCGGGCGCGCCCACTCGACTTCGACCCAGCCCGGATAGCGCTTGTCCTCGGCGAAGAACGCCGCGAGTTCCTCGAAGCTGGATGCCTTCGAGATGTTCGCGTCGCGCCTGGCCTTTGCTTCGGCGTGGAGCGAGGCCTGGATGTCCTCGATCTCGGCCGAAGCGCGGGCCACGAACTCGTCGTTGGCGAGGCCGACGAAGTTCGCTTTGCCCGCCTCGGTCCACAGCTTGTCGCGGCGCAGCATCGAGACCTGACCGCCCGCCGCATCGCGCCCGCCGATCTCGAGGATCAGCGGCACGCCCTTCTTGACCCAGGCCCAGCGCTTCTGCGTGGCCTTGCCGGGGCGCTTGTCGAGCAGCACGCGCACGCTTTCGCCAAGGGCCGACTGGCCGACGAGGGCCTTGCGCAGTTCCTCGCAGTAGGCGAGCAGCGCGTCGTCCTCGGGCGTGTCGCGCAGCATCGGCAGGATGACGATCTGGTGCGGCGCCACGGCGGGCGGCACGCGCAGGCCGTCGTCGTCGCCGTGCGTCATGATGAGGCCGCCGATCATGCGGGTCGAGGTGCCCCAACTGGTCGTGTGGGCATACTGCTGCGTGCCCTCGCGGTCCTGGAAGGTGATTCCGGCAGCATGGGCGAAGCCGGTGCCGAGGTAGTGCGAAGTGCCCGCCTGCAGCGCCTTGCCGTCCTGCATCATCGCCTCGATCGAATAGGTGGCGACGGCGCCGGGGAAGCGCTCGTTCTCGGGCTTTTCACCGGCCATGACGGGCATCGCCAGCTCGGTCTCGGCGAAGTCGCGGTACATTTCGAGCGCGCGCAGCGTCTCGGCCACCGCATCGTCCCGGTCGGCGTGAGCGGTGTGGCCTTCCTGCCAAAGGAATTCGCTCGTGCGCAGGAACATGCGGGTGCGCATTTCCCAGCGCACCACGTTGGCCCACTGGTTGACCATCAGCGGCAGGTCGCGCCACGACTGAACCCAGCGCGCCATCGCCTGGCCGATCACGGTTTCGGAAGTGGGGCGCACGATCAGCGGCTCTTCCAGCTTCGCCTCGGGATCGGGCACGAGGCCGCCCTTGCCGTCACCGACGAGGCGGTGATGGGTGACGACCGCCATCTCCTTGGCGAAGCCCTCGACGTGCTCGGCTTCCTTGGCGAAGTAGGAGAGCGGGATGAACAGCGGGAAGTAGCAGTTCTGCACGCCCGCCGCCTTGATGCGGTCGTCCATCAGGCGCTGGATGCGTTCCCACACGCCGTAGCCCCACGGCTTGATGACCATGCAGCCGCGCACGCCCGATTCCTCGGCCATTTCGGCTTCGGAGATGACTTCCTGATACCACTGGGCGAAATCATCTTCGCGCTTGGTGGAGAGAGCGTGGCGGATCGCGGTCTTCTGATTCATGGCGCGCCTGTTAGCGGGACTTGGCGCAAGGTTCAAATGAATGGCGACGCGCTCCGCACGACCCTTCGACAAGCTCAGGGTGAGCGGGGGGTAGTGCAAACCTCCCAAACCCGCTCAGGCTGAGCTTGTCGAAGCCCCCGAAAGCCCGCGCGACCTTAGAACATCTCGGCCAGATCTTCCGGAAAATACGGTTCCTCCAGCGCGGCCAATGCCGCGCGGTCGAACCAGCGCCAGCTGCGCATCACCGAGCGTTCCAGTTCGGTGTGGCCGCCGGTGTCGATCGCCTCGGGATCGGTGCCCGCAGGAGTGCGTATGCGGAAATAGCGCTCGTCGGCCGTCACCGGCACGCCTTCGATGGTGATGAAATCGGCGATCCGCTGCGCCACTTGCGGTCCCGGCTCGGCAACGAAGCCGGTTTCCTCCAGCAGTTCGCGCCTTGCCGCGTCCTCGTAGCTTTCGCCGGGATCGACCGCCCCGCCCGGCGTACACCAGAACGGCGGACGGTCGGGCGGGTCGAACCGAAACAGCAGTACGCGCTCAGCCGGATCGAGCAGAATGATGCGCGCGGCAGGGCGAGCGACGCGGGAGGTCATCGCTTCGCCCCTTCGGCTTGCTTACTTACCCAGCGCGTCGAGGCGCTTCTGGATTTCAGCCATCTGGTCGCGCAGCGCGGAGAGATCGCCTGCGTCCTCGGCGGGCGGCGCCTTGGTTTCCGGCTGCTTTTCCGCGCCGGGCATGAACGCGGAAGACGCAGCGCGGAACATCGCCATGTTCTGCTCGGCCAGCTTGGCAAGCGGGTTGTTGCCCAGGCTGTCCTCGAACGCCTTGGCGAGCTTCGCCTGGTTGGCGCGAAAGTTCTCCATCGAGGCTTCCAGGTAGTGCGGAATCAGCGACTGCATCTGGTTGCCGTACATGCTGATGAGTTCGCGCAGGAAGTTGACGGGAAGCATCTGCTCACCGTTCGATTCCTCTTCCATGATGATCTGGGTGAGGATCGTGTGGGTGATGTCGGCGCCGGTCTTGGCGTCGAGAACCTTGTAGTCCACCCCTTCGCGCGTCATCTTCGAGAGATGATCGAGCGTGATGTAGCTTGACGAACGGGTATTGTAGAGCCGCCGGTTAGCGTACTTTTTGATGATTACGGTGTTGTCTTCGCCAGACGCCGTTTCAGTCATTTCCAGTCCCCATTTGCCGGATAGTTAAGTTACCATTCCGGGATATCGCATTGCAACACAAATTGCTGCGCAGCAAAAGAGGAAATCGGCGGAAATTCCGCGATTTTCAGCGCCCGAACCGCCTGCCGAGCAACGTCAGCAGCTCATATTGCGACAGCCCCGTGGTGGCCGCAGCCTCAGGCAGTGCATAGTCCGCCGTGATCCAGTCGCCTTCCGTAACGTCGGGAGCATGGGTGAGATCAACGACGGTAAGGTCCATGCTCACCCGGCCGAGTACCGGCAGAATCGTTCCTGCAGCGCAAAAGCGTCCCTTGCCGGACCAGCAGCGCAAATAGCCGTCGGCATAGCCGAGGGCGATCGTCCCCACGCGCATCGCGGCGGGCGCGGTGAAAGTCGCGTTGTAGCCGATGGCCTCGCCCGCTTCGACATGACGGACCTGCAGGATCGCGGTTTGCGGGCGAACGACCTGGCGCAGCATGGGCGCCATCTCCGGCCGGGGCACTCCGCCGTAAAGGGCAATGCCGGGGCGGGTCAGATCGCCGTGATAGGCCTCGCCCAGCGCGATGCCGCCGCTGTTGGCGAGGCTTGCCCGCTTGTGGCGAACCCGCGTGCGGGCATCGTTCCAGCGTTCGCACTGGATGGCGTTGAGCGGCGTGTCTTCCTCGGCGGCCACGAGATGCGAGAGCAGGACGTCGATCTTGAGCTGTGCCAGCATCGGCTCGCCCAGTTGGTCCAGCGTCACGCCCAGACGGTTCATCCCGGTATCGACCATCAGGTCGCAGCGCCCGCCTCCGGCGTCGATCCAGCGCCGCGCCTGTTCGAGCGAGTTGATGACCGGCTTCACGTCCGTCGCCTGCGCATAAGCGGCGTCCTGCGGCGTCAGCGGTCCGTGGAGAACAGACAGCGAGCCGGGGCTCGCCACTTCAAGTACCGCGCGGACTTCCAACCAGTGCGCCACGAAGAAATCGTCACATCCAGCGGCTTGCAGCACAGGTACGACCTTGTGCACGCCGAGGCCGTAGGCATCCGCCTTGACCGCCGCCCCTGCCCGCGCGCCGCCCGACATGCGGTCGAGCGCGCGCCAGTTGGATTGCAGCGCGTCTTGGTCGAGATCCAGGCGGAGCGCCGGAGCGGGCAGGTCGGAATACGAAGTCACGTGATGGCCCATAGACCCAGCTGTCGTGCCGGGGCAACTCGGCTGCAGTCGCTCAGATGCGGGAGATCGCCTCGACCGCCGCATCCCATGGCAGCAGGACCGCACCGTGCCGCGCAGGATAGTCCCGCGCGGCGGAGATCGCGGCGAATCCGGGCCATTGCGGCAATGCGCCCTCGCCTGCCAGCCACGCTACCACGGCGGCGCGCGTCGCAAGGATGTCCTTGACGGACGCGCCCGGTGCATTGCGGGCGAAGATGGCGGCAGATGCCTGCCCGATCGCGCAGGCATGGCTGCGCAGCCCGACGCGCGCGATCGCACCGGCATCGTCGAAGGCGAGGCCCAGCGCTATCGTGCTGCCGCAACTGCGCGAACGGGCTTCGCCGCGCAGGGGCAAGTCGTCGGTCAGCGGATGACGGGCCAGTTCGATCGCGAGTGCGAGAACGTCCGGCGTATAAAGTACGGCCGTGGACACGCCGGTCTTACTGCGCTTCGTGCGCTGCTGCGGCCGCATGGGCCTCGGCACGGCGTTCGGCGATGAGCTGGACCAGCGCTTCGCTGCTGGCGTTGATGAAAGGGTAAGTCCGGGCCTGCGTGATCCATTCGGGGCGTCCGCCGATGCCCCAGATCGTGTCGTAGCCCAGCACCAGCACCGAGAAGCCGAGTACGATCACGATCACGCCCTTCACCGCGCCGAACCCGAAGCCCAGCACCCGGTCGATCGGCCCGAGCACCGAGGCGCGGCTCTTGGCGCCGGCCCACTTGGCCACTAGCTTCACCGCCAGGAACGGAATGCCCAGCAGCAGCGCGAAGGCCAGCACTGCCGCTCCCGAATCCGAACTGATGTAAGCGCCGAGCACCGCCGTCAGCGGCGTATGGAACAGCCGGATGGCGAAAATGGCGAAAATCCACGCGGCAAGTGCAAGGATTTCCTGCACGAAGCCGCGAATGAAGCCGGTAATGGCGCCAATTCCCACGAAGAGGAGGACGGCGATGTCGAAGCCAGTCATAGACTCGCTGAATTAGGCATCGGACAGGATGCGGTCAACGAGGTTGGGCAGCATCGTCAGCCCGGAAAACGTCAGGCCCTTTCCCGGCACCGGACCGTTCGCAGGACCGAACGCTTTCGAGAACCCCAGCTTGGCCGATTCGCGCTGCCGGATCGAGGCATGGGCCACCGGCCTGATCTCTCCGGCCAGCGAGACTTCGCCAAACCATACGGCATCGGTGGACAAGGGCTTGTCGCCGAGCGCCGAGACCAACGCCGCCGCCACCGCAAGGTCTGCGGCCGGATCACCGAGCCGGTATCCGCCCGCAACGTTGAGGTAGACTTCGGCATTCGAGAAACTGAGCCCGCAGCGCGCCTCCAGCACCGCCAGCAACATCGCCATGCGGCCCGAATCCCAGCCCACCACCGCGCGGCGGGGCGTGGCGCCGCTCTGCAGCCGGACGATAAGCGCCTGGATTTCCACCAGTACGGGGCGGGTGCCTTCCATCGCCGGGAACACGGCGCTGCCCGCCATCGGTTCCTCACGACCCGAGAGGAAAAGCATCGAGGGATTGCCGACTTCGGCCAGCCCCGAGCCTTCCATCGAGAACACGCCGATTTCGTCCACCGGGCCGAAACGGTTCTTGATCGAACGCAGGATGCGGTACTGGTGGCTGCGCTCTCCCTCGAAGCTCATCACCACGTCGACCATGTGTTCCAGCACGCGGGGGCCGGCGATGCTGCCGTCCTTGGTGACGTGGCCGACGAGGACAAGGGTGACGCCGTTTTCCTTGGCATAGCGGATCAGTTCGAAGGCACAGCCGCGCACCTGACTGACCGTGCCCGGCGCGCCTTCGATCTGGTCGGAATGCATCGTCTGGATCGAATCGATCACCAGCAACGATGGCTTATCCATCATCCCCAGCGTGGTGAGAATATCCCGTACCGACGTTGCCGCCGCGAGCTGGATCGGCGCCCTGGACAGCCCGAGGCGCTCGGCCCGAAGGCGCACCTGCCCTGCCGCTTCCTCACCGCTGACGTAGACCGACAGCCCTCCTGCTTGGGCGACGTTGGCGGAAACCTGCAGCAGCAGCGTGGACTTGCCGATACCGGGATCGCCGCCCATCAGAATGGCGGAGCCGGGCACGAGCCCTCCTCCGAGCGCGCGGTCGAATTCCGATATGCCGCTCGTCTGCCGCCTGGGCACTTCGCCGGGCTGGTCGAGCGGGGTGAACTGTATCGGACGTCCGCCCGAGGACAAATCATGCTTCGCCGAGAACACCGTCTGCGGCGCGTCCTCCGCAAGCGTGTTCCACTCCCCGCAATCCGGGCATTGGCCCTGCCATCGGGTGGAGACGCCCCCGCAGGCCTGGCAGACATATCGACGTTTGGGTTTCGCCATGCCGCCCGCGTAAACGGAACGGAATGAGAACGCAATTGCCAATCCTGTAACCCTGCGTAAGATAACCCGCATGCAGCAAAAAGAACTGCGGATCGCTCTGGTCTGTTATGGGGGTGTCAGCCTCGCCGTTTACATGCATGGCGTCACAAAGGAGCTGTGGAAGGCCCTGCAGGCGAGCCGCGCCGCGTGGGCGAACGCGGCTGACGAGGAGGCGCCGCAAGGCAGCGCCGCGGTTTATCTCGACCTGCTCAGACGGCTCGAGACTGCCGGCAACTTGCGCCTCCGGATACTCACCGACATCGTCGCGGGAGCGAGCGCGGGCGGAATCAACTCCATCTTCCTGGCGCAGGCGATCAATTCCGGCCAGTCGCTGGAGCCGCTGACCGACTTGTGGCTCGATACCGCCGACGTGGACGTACTGCTCGATCCCGAGGCGAAGCCCTGGTCGAAAGCCGCGAAGTTCTGGGCGACCCCGCTTGTCACTTATCTGCTGCACCGCCCGGGCAACGCCGTCAGCGAAAGCGTAGCACCCGAGACACGGGCGGAAGTGCGCGAGAAGCTGTCACGCCTCGTGCGCTCGCGCTGGTTCGAGCCGCCGTTCGGAGGGATCGGCTTTTCGCGACTCCTGCACCGTGCACTGACGGCGATGAGCAAAGTTCCGGCTGGTCGGCCTTTGCTGCCGGCCGGGCACCCGCTGGACCTCTTCGTGACGGCGACCGACTTCAAGGGCCATCTGGAGACGCTGCGCCTCCATTCCCCTCAGATGGTACTGGAAAGCGAACATCGCCTGACCTTCAGCTTCCGCGCGAAAGTCGGCACGCAAGGTGCTGCGCTGGCGCCGATTCCCGAGCTGGTGATGGCGGCGCGCGCCTCGGCGAGCTTCCCGGGCGCCTTCCCGCCTCTGCAGATCAGCGAGATCGATCGCCTTGTCGACGAACAGGGCGAGGCCTGGCCGACGCGCGATGCGTTCCTCGCCCGGATCATGCCCGAGCATGCCCGGCGCGGCGATCTCGGCTGCGTTTCGCTCATCGACGGCTCGGTGCTGGTGAACGCGCCGTTCGCCGATGCCATGGAAGCCCTGCGCGACCGTCCCGCCGCGCGGGAAGTGGACCGGCGCTTCGTCTACATCGACCCCACTCCCGACCATCTCGGGGCGGAGATGCGCCGGGACAACCAGTTGCCGGGGTTCTTCCCGGTGATCTTCGGTTCGCTTTCCGCCATCCCGCGCGAGCAGCCGATCCGCGACAACCTCGAGGCGCTGGAGCAACGCTCGCGCGAGATGGCGGCGCTGCGCGAAATCGTGGTGGCGCTGCGCCCGGAGATCGAGGAGACGGTAGAGAAGCTGTTCGGGGGAACCTTCTTCCTCGACCGACCGACACCGAAGCGCCTCTCGGCATGGCGCACCAAGGCGCAGTTCGCGGCGTTCGAGCAGGCGGGCTTCGCCTATCACGGCTATGCGCAAGTCAAGTTCAGCGGCATCACCGCGATGCTGGCGCGCATGGTCTTCGAAGCGGCGCCCGAACTCGAACTGCATTCACCCGAGCCGGTGCGTGACCGGTTGATCGCACATCTTGCCGCGAACGGCCTCGACCGGGCGCAAGGGCTGCGGGATGCGCATTCGCCGGCGATGATCGAGTTCTTCCGTACGCACGACCTGCCCTTCCGGGTGCGGCGTCTGCGGTTGCTCGCCCGCCGCGTGACGCAGGAGTGGGAGGCCGAGCCCGGCGTCACCGATCAGGACCGCGACGCAGCCCGCACGGCCATCTATCGTGCGCTGGCGCTTTATATCGACCGGGAACCGCTAGTCGCGCTTGGCGAGGATTTTCCGGCGCTGGCGCGCATGTTCTTCGAAGATCCTCAGTCCGTCGTCGATCACATGGCGCAGGCAAGGAGTCTGCTGGAAACCGACGCCGCAGTGGACGAATTGCTGGCCGAGGCATTGTCCGCCATGCCGCAGGCGCTGCGGCGGCGCGTGCTGCTGGCCTACCTCGGCTTCCCGTTCTACGACACCGTCACTCTTCCTCTGCTGCGCGGCGAGGGGCTGACCGAGTTCGATCCCGTGCTGGTCGATCGCATCTCGCCTGAGGACTGCCACGCGATCCGCGACGGACTTCGCGAGGAAACGCTGCGCGGCAAGGAGTTCTTCAACTTCGGCGCGTTCTTCAGCCGCAGTTACCGCGAGAACGACTATCTTTGGGGACGGCTCCACGGCGCCGAGCGGATGATGGACCTCATGGCCTCGACGCTGTCGGCGGAGCATGCGATTTCCGCGCCGGAACTGCTGGGGTTCAAGCGACGCGCATTCCTGGCGATTCTCGACGAGGAGAAGCAGCGACTGCGCGCCGACCCGGGGCTGGTGCAGCGGATCCGGCGCGAGGTCCTGGCGGGGAAATAGGAAGCCACAGTTCGTCATCGCGAGCGTAGCGAAGCAATGGCGAGGTTGGAAAGGGGAGCGGGTGAGCCAAAATCGGCCCTACCCGCTCGCCACTTACTCCGTCAGGTCGGTCCAGGCGTCCTTGATGCGGTCGAAGAAGCCCTTCGACTGCGGGCATTCGTCGCCGGTCTCGGTCGACTGCAACTCGCGCAGGATTTCCTTCTGGCGTGCCGACAGCTTGGTCGGGGTTTCCACCGCGATCTCGATCACGAGGTCGCCGCGGCCGCGGCCCTGCAGAACCGGCATGCCCTCGCCGCGCTTGCGCAGCTGCTTGCCGGACTGGATGCCTGCCGGAATGTCGAGCTGGATCGCCTCGCCGTCGATGCCGGGAATCTCGATCGAGCCGCCCAGCGCCGCCGTGGTGAAGGTGATCGGCACCTTGGTCACCAGTGTCGTCCCATCACGCTCGAACACCCGGTGGCGCTTGACGTGGAGGAAGATGTAGAGATCGCCCGGAGGCGAGCCGAACGGCCCGGCCTCGCCCTTGCCGGAGAGGCGGATGCGGGTGCCCGAATCGACGCCCGGCGGAATGTCCACCTGCAGCGTCTGTGGCTTGTCCACCCGGCCCTCGCCGCCGCACGAACGGCAGGGCTTCTCGATCACCTCGCCCCGGCCGTGGCAGGTGGGGCAGGTGCGTTCGACCACGAAGAAGCCCTGCTGCGCCCGGACCTTGCCGTGGCCGCCGCACATCGAGCAGCCGCGCTTGCCGGTGCCGGGCTGTGCGCCCGAACCGTTGCAGGGTTCGCACGATTGCGAGACTTCGATGGTGATCTCGGTGCTCTTGCCCCGGAACGCTTCGTCGAGGCTGACTTCCATGTCGTAGCGCAAGTCGGCGCCGCGCCGCTGCTGCTGACGAGCACCGCCACCGAAGGCGCTGCCGAAGATGGATTCGAAGATGTCGCCGATATCGCCGAAGTCTCCGCCGCCCTGGCCGCCGCCTGCGCCCTGCTGGAACGCGGCATGGCCATAGCGATCGTAGGCCGCGCGCTTCTGCGGGTCCTTGAGGCAGTCGTAAGCCTCGCTGATCTGCTTGAAGCGCGCCTCGGAATCAGCGCAGCCCGGGTTCTTGTCCGGGTGGAAGCGCATGGCGAGCTTGCGGTAGGCCGACTTAAGGACCTTGTCGTCCGCCGTGCGCTCCACCTCGAGCAGTTCGTAATAGTCGATTTCAGTCGCTGACACGTGATATTTCCCCGTCGGAATACCTTAACCGCCACCGGCGCGGTTTGCACAGGTGGCGGCCAGGGTTTTCATCAGGACTTGTCAGCCCTTGTTTTCGTCGACTTCCGAGAACTCGGCGTCGACCACGTCGTCGTCGGCCTTGGCGGCTTCCGGCGAAGCAGCGGAAGCCTGCTCCTTCTCGTAGATGGCCTGACCGACCTTCATCGCCACCTGGGTCAGTTCCTGAGCCTTGGCGTTGATTTCGGTCGCGTCGTTGCCTTCCAGAGCGGTCTTGGTCGCGGCGATCGCGGCCTCGACTTCAGCCTTGAGCGAAGCGTCGATCTTGTCGGCGTGCTCACTCAGCTGCTGCTCCGTCGCGTGGACGAGGCTGTCGGCCTGATTGCGGGCCTCGGCCGATTCGCGGCGCTTCTTGTCCTCTTCGGCGAACTTCTCGGCGTCACGGACCATCTGGTCGATGTCGCTGTCCGAAAGGCCGCCCGAGGCCTGGATGCGGATCTGCTGTTCCTTGCCGGTGCCCTTGTCCTTGGCGGACACGTTCACGAGGCCGTTGGCGTCGATGTCGAAGGTCACCTCGATCTGCGGGACGCCGCGACGCGCCGCCGGGATGCCGACGAGGTCGAACTGGCCGAGCAGCTTGTTGTCCTGCGCCATCTCGCGCTCGCCTTGGAACACGCGGATCGTTACCGCCTGCTGGTTGTCCTCGGCGGTCGAGTAGACTTGGCTCTTCTTAGTCGGGATCGTCGTGTTGCGGTCGATCATCTTGGTCATGATACCGCCCAGCGTCTCGATGCCCAGCGACAGCGGGGTCACGTCGAGAAGCAGCACGTCCTTGACGTCGCCCTGCAGCACGCCGGCCTGGATCGCCGCGCCCATGGCGACGACTTCGTCCGGGTTCACGCCGGTGTGCGGCTCCTTGCCGAAGAAGTCCTTCACGACTTCACGCACCTTGGGCATGCGGGTCATGCCGCCCACGAGCACGACTTCGTCGATGTCCTTGGCCGAAAGACCGGCATCGGCGATCGCCTTGCGGCAAGGTTCCAGCGTGCGCTGGATCAGGTCGGCAACCATGCGCTCCAGGTCGGAACGGGTGATCGTCTCGACGAGGTGCAGCGGGGTGGTTGCGCCGCCTTCCATGCGTGCGGTGATGAACGGCAGGTTCACTTCGGTCGTCGCGGTGGACGACAGTTCGATCTTCGCCTTTTCAGCCGCTTCCTTAAGGCGCTGCAGCGCGAGCTTGTCGGTCTTGAGGTCGAGGCCTTCCTTGGCCTTGAACTTGTCCGCCAGCCATTCCACGACCTTCGAGTCGAAGTCTTCACCGCCGAGGAAGGTATCACCGTTGGTCGACTTCACCTCGAACACGCCGTCGCCGATTTCCAGAACCGAGACGTCGAAGGTGCCGCCGCCGAGGTCGTAGACCGCGATCGTCTTGCCGTCCTGCTTGTCGAGGCCATAGGCCAGCGCCGCAGCGGTCGGCTCGTTGATGATGCGCAGGACTTCGAGACCGGCGATCTGGCCGGCGTCCTTGGTCGCCTGGCGCTGGGCGTCGTTGAAGTACGCAGGAACGGTGATGACCGCCTGCGTGACCGTCTCGCCCAGATACGATTCGGCGGTTTCCTTCATCTTCTGGAGCGTGAAGGCGCTGATCTGCGAGGGCGAATAGTCCTCGCCGCCAGCCTGAACCCAGGCATCGCCGTTCTTGCCCTTGACGATGTGGTACGGAACCAGCTCGGTGTCCTTCTTGGTCACCGGGTCGTCGAAGCGGCGGCCGATGAGGCGCTTCACCGCGAAGATCGTATTGTTGCCGTTGGTCACGGCCTGGCGCTTTGCAGGCTGCCCGATCAGGCGCTCACCATCCTTGGTGAAAGCGACGATCGAGGGCGTGGTGCGCGCGCCTTCTGAATTCTCGATGACCTTGGGCTTGCCGCCGTCCATGACGGCGACGCAGCTGTTGGTGGTGCCAAGGTCGATACCAATTACTTTAGCCATTATCCCCATTCCTCACGTCAGTGGGTGACACCGTGCGGATCGCCTCCCTTACACAAGGCAAGGCAGCTTGCACGGCTCGGTGACGTTCCAAGTCGTCGAGGCCGGATATAGGTGACGTTTCGCTTGGAACAAGCCTGTGTGAATGGCATTAGGCGCAACGATTCAGAAACGGGGCATAACAAAGGGAAATGCCTGTGACCAAACGTAACCTGCCCCCCCGTGCCTCGCTGGCCCTGATCTGCTCCGTGGCGCTGATTTCCATGGTCGCCGGTTGCGGCAAGACGCCCGACAGCCCGACCGAATCGAATGAGGCCACCCTTTCCGGCCCCGACGCCAAGCCCGGCATGGTGGCCAGCGACGGCAAGCTGGTGCTTCCGATCGTCGCGGGCCGCCCGGGCGCAGTCTACTTCACCGTGCGCAACGACGGCGCCGAGCCGGTTACGCTGGCAGGTGTCCATGTCTCGGGCGCGGCCAAGGCGGAGATGCACCAGAGCAACGGCGGCAGCATGGCCAAGGTGGACAGCCTGCCGATCGACCCGGGCGCCTCGATGGTCTTCGCGCCGGGCGGCCTTCACGTGATGGTCTTCGACGTCTCGCCCGATCTCAAGCCCGGCGGCAAGGCGGAACTGACGCTGACCTTCTCCGATGGTGACAAGCTGTCGATGCCGCTGCAGGTCGAGGCCCTGGGGAGCGATACGGGGGGCGGTGGCATGAACCATGAGGGCATGGATCACGGCTCCATGGAAGGAATGCAGCACTGATCGTCGGTCCGGCTGTGGATCAACGGGGCGAGCGGGCGCTGACGGCGGGCGAGGTCGATCTCGTCGGCTCGATCTTCGGAGATGCGGTGGACTGCGCGCCGGTGCGTGTCCGTCGCCGCCGATGGTTCCCGTTCCAGCCCGTCAACACGGTCATGGCGCCTTGCGGGCACCTGCACTTCCATCCCCGCAGCGATCTCTATCTGGATGATTTCTCGCACGCTGCGCCGGGACTGCAGGGGTTGTTCATCCACGAGATGACCCATGTGTGGCAAACCCAGTGCAAGGGACGCTGGTATCTGCCACTGATGCGTCATCCGCTATGTCGTTACGATTATGTGCTGAGGCCGGGCTGGACACTCGATCGCTATGGCATCGAGCAGCAGGCGGAGATCGTGCGGCACGTCTTTCTACTGCGTGAGGGGCTGCACTTTCCCGGAGCGCCGGAACTGGCAGCCTATCGCGGGATTCTGCCGTTCCGCTGAAAGAAAGGCGCGAACACCGCCGTGTCCGCGCCTTTCTTAATTCTATTCCCTGAGAGGATCAGCAATCGCGATCCCAGTAACGGTCGCCGCGACGATCGTAACGATAGCAGCCACGGTCGTTCTTCTTGGCCTGCGAACCCGCCACCGCGCCCGCTGCAGCGCCGATCGCCGCGCCGGTGCCGACGTCACCGCCAGCGATCGCGCCAACGCCCGCGCCGAGCGCGCCGCCTGCAAGGGCGCCCTCGCCCGCATAGTTTCTCGCGCAGCCACCGATGCTCAGCGCACCGGCGGCCAGAATGGGAAGGATGAGCTTGCGCATCGATGTTCTCCGAAAATTCTGTAGCCTATACACGAGTGAACGGAGGCGCGCGCGTGAGGTTCCCCGGCAACAATACGATACGGCCCACCTCCGGTATTTGCGGAGGCGGGCCGAATGTTCAGCTTAATAGAGAAACTCGATCAGTCCGGCTTCTTGGCTACGGCAACCATAGCCGGACGCAGGAGGCGGTCCTTGATCATGTAACCGGCCTGCATTTCCTGCAGGACCGTACCCGGCTCGGCATCCGCCGAAGGAAGCTCGATCATCGCCTGGTGCTGGTTGGGGTCGAGCGGCAGGCCCATCGCGGCGATGCGGGTGATGCCGTGGCTGGCGAAGACCTTGTCGATCTCACGACCGGTGGCCTCGATACCTGCAACGAGGCCCTTGAGCTTGTCGTCTTCGCGCAGTTCCGCGGGGATCGCGGTCAGCGCGCGGGTGAGATTGTCGGACACCGAGAGGATGTCGCGCGCGAAACCGGTCGCGGCATAGGCGCGGGTGTCGGCGATGTCCTTTTCGAGGCGGCGGCGCACGTTCTGCGTTTCGGCGCGGGCGTAGAGTACGTCCTGTTCGGCCGTAGCCAGTTTCTCGCGCAGCTTCGCGATTTCCTCGTTCTCGCCCTTGGTGTCCACGAAGTCCTCCGGCACGCCCTGAAGTTCCTCTGCCACTGCGGGATCTATGGCGGGCGACTGCGTCTTGTCGTCGGTCATTTGTTCTTTGGTTCCAGCTATCCGATGAGCTTGCCCAGGCTCTGGGCAGTGAAGTCCACCATGGGGACGACGCGCGCATAATTCAACCGAGTCGGCCCGATTACCCCCACCACGCCGACTACCCTGCCCTCACGGTCGCGATAGGGCGAAGCGATGACCGAGGACCCGGAAAGCGCGAAAAGCCGGTTCTCCGAACCGATGAAGATGCGCGTCGACTGCGCCTCGCGCGCGGTGTCGAGCAGGTCGGCGACCGACTGCTTGTTCTCGAGGTCGTCGAGCAGCGAGCGGACGCGTTCGAGGTCGGTCAGCGCCGCCTCGTCGAGCAGGTTGGCCTGCCCCCGCACGATCAGAACCGGCCTTGCAGTGGCATCCTCGCTCCACACGGCAAGACCACGCTCCACGAGATCGCTGCTCGCAGCATCGAGGGCGGACTTGCCCGAAGCGATTTCCGCGCGCATCGCTCGCGCAGCCTGCGCCAGCGTGCGACCGCCCAGATGCGCGGAGATGTAGTTGGAGGCTTCCTCCAGCGCGCCGGAGGGAAGGCCCATTGGCAGTTCCAGCACGCGGTTCTCGATCCCGCCATCTTCGCCCACCAGCACCGCCAGCGCCCGGCCCGGTGCCAGCGGCACGAGTTGCAGGTGCATGAGTCGCGGCTCCCGGCGCGGCACCATGACCACGCCTGCACCCGACGAGAGGTTCGAAAGCAGGGCGCTGGTAGCCTCCAGCGCCGCTTCGATCGGCCCGGGCGCGGCGATGCGGCGCTCGATGGCCTGTCGTTCCTCGGCTGTGGGTTCGGCCACCTGCATGATGCCGTCCACGAACAGGCGAAGCCCCGCCTCGGTCGGCAGGCGCCCCGCGCTGGTATGCGGTGCGGCGAGCAGCCCCAGCCCTTCGAGGTCTGCCAGCACCGAACGGATCGAGGCGGACGACAGGCTCACCCCGCCCGGCCCGGCGAGCGTCTTCGAGCCCACTGGCACGCCGGTCGCCAGATACCCCTCCACTACAAGGCGGAAGATGTCGCGGGCGCGGGTGGTCAGTTCGGTGATCGGGGGCGTGGGCATATCGCGTGTCAATTTAGCCATCGCTCTTGAACCCTCAAGCCCAATGCGCCTAGGGCGAGCGGGTATTTTCACGACGAGGATTCCCAAGAATGCGCCCTTCCGGCCGTGCACCTGACGAAATGCGTGCCATCGACATCCAGACCGGCTTTACCAAGCACGCGGAAGGCTCTGTCCTGATCTCCTTCGGCGACACCCGCGTGCTGGTCACCGCCTCGGTCGAGGAGAAGGTGCCGCCGTTCCTGCGCGGCAAGGGCGAAGGCTGGGTGACGGCGGAATACTCGATGCTGCCCCGCGCCACGCATACCCGTGGCAGCCGTGAAGCCGCCAAGGGCAAGCAGTCGGGCCGCACGCAGGAAATCCAGCGCCTTATCGGCCGCTCGCTTCGCGCCGTGGTCGACATGAAGAAGCTCGGCGAACGCCAGATCGTGCTCGACTGCGACGTGCTGCAGGCCGATGGTGGCACCCGCACCGCCTCGATCTCGGGCGCCTGGGTGGCGCTGCGCCTTGCCGTCGACAAGCTGATGGCCGACGGCAAGATCAAGGAAGATCCCATCACCGCGCGCGTCGCCGCGATCTCCTGCGGCATCCATCAGGGCACCCCGGTGCTCGACCTCGACTACATCGAGGACAGCGGCGCCGACGCCGACGCCAACTTCGTGCTGATCGAAGGCGGCCTGATCGCCGAGGCACAGGCCACCGCCGAAGGCGCGACCTACGACGAAGAGGGCCTGCTGCGCCTGCTGCGTCTCGCCCGCATCGGCTGCGAGGGCATCTTCGCGGCGCAGGCCAAGGCGGTCGGCCGCTGATGACGCGCAAGCTCGATGGATCGAAGCTGGTCATCGCCACGCACAACGCGGGCAAGCTGCGCGAGATTTCCGCGCTGCTGGCCCCGTTCGGTGTGGACTGCGTCTCGGCGGGCGAGCTTGGCCTGCCCGAGCCGGAGGAGACCGGCACGACGTTCGTCGAGAACGCGCTGCTCAAGGCCCATGCCGCTGCGAAGGCGGCGGGGCTGCCCGCTCTGGCGGACGACAGCGGGCTTTCGGTGACGGCGCTCGGCGGCAGGCCGGGCGTCTACACCGCCGACTGGGCGGAACGGCAGTGGTTCGAGGGTGAGCCCGGCCGCGACTGGTACATGGCGATGGGCAAGGTCGAGGGCCTGCTCAGCGAGCAGGGACCGGATGTGGACCGCTCCTGCTGGTTCACCAGCGTCCTCGCCATCGCATGGCCCGAGGGCGACGAGGCTATATACGAAGGTCGAGTTGACGGCACCTTCTCATGGCCGCCGCGCGGCACGATGGGCTTCGGCTACGATCCGGTGTTCGTGCCGCAGGGCCGCGACGTCAGCTTTGCGCAGCTCACCGTCGCGGAAAAGCAGACCATGAGCCACCGCGCCGACGCTTTCGCGAAGCTGGTGGCCGACCAGTTCGGCGATGCGGCAGGCGGCTGACGCCATTCGCCTTGGCCGGGAGGCGGCCGCGAAGGGGCAACTCGGCGCGGCCATCCGGCATTTTCGCGCGGCGCTGGAGCAGGTGCCGGGCGATCCGGCGATCACTCTATGGCTTGGACAAGCGCTCTGCGCGTCCGGGCAGCTCTACGAAGGCGTGCCGTGCCTGCGCGATGCGGGCCTGGCGCGTCTGTCCGGTGGTATCGCTCCCGCAGACCTGCTCCCGGTCGCGCAGCTGCTGCAGAGGGTCGGCGATCCGGCGGCCTCGCTTGCGCTCTTGCAAGGCATCGCCGCAAGCGGCCTCGACGAGTTCGGTTTGTGGCATGCAACCGCCACTGCCGCCGCGCAGTTGTCGCGCCACGAACTGGCGCTCGACGCCTGCGAGCGCGCCTCGCGGCACGCCCCCGACGCGACCGCCCTTTCAGTCCTGACTGCAAGCATAGAGATCGATGCCGGAAGGGCGCATGATGCAGCGGCCCGGCTCGACGCCGTTCTTGCCCGCGAGGCTCCCGTTCGCGACAGAATGCGCGCCCATCGGGAACGCGCTCGTGCGCTGGACAGACTGGGCCGCTGGTCGGAGGTCTTTCCCGACATCGAGGCCGGAGCCGCGCTCACCGCGCAAGTCCCGGAATATGCCGCGCAGGATGCCGGTGTGGTCGCCCGCATCCTGAAACGGGACGCTGCGGATTTCGACGCCGCCATGGTTGCACGCTGGCGCCGGGAGGCACCGGCCGACGACCATCCAGCGCCTGTGTTTCTCATCGGCTACCTTCGCTCCGGCACCACGCTGATGCAGGAGGTTCTCGCCTGCGCGCCCGGCGTCACGGTCGCCGACGAGGCGCCGCTGCTGTCCGGCACGCAAGCCGCTATGCGGCTGGGACCGTCTCGCCTGAGTGCCCTCGATGCCCTCGATCGCAGCACCGTCGCCGCGCTGCGGGCGCGCTATCGGGCACTTGCGGCCATACGCCTGGGGCCGGGAGTTGCCACCGGCCGCCTCATCGACAAGTTCGCGCTCAACGTGATCGACCTGCCGGTGATCCAGCGCCTGTTCCCGGAAGCGCCGATCCTGTTCATGGTCCGAAGCCCACGCGATGCCTGTCTGTCAAGCGTCCTGCAGATGATGCCGCCCTCGCCTTCGACTGTGAACCTGCTGCGCTGGGATGACGCGGTGCGCTTCCACGCGCTGATAACCGGCGCATGGCGGCGTTGGCGCGATGCGCTGGGATTGCGGGCCTGCGAAGTACGCTACGAAGCACTTGTCGATGACCTCGAAGGCACCATGCGCGCGGTGCTGCCCGCCCTCGACCTGTCATGGACCGAGGGCATGCGCGATTTCCACAAGAGCGCCGCCACGCACGCCATCAACACCCCCAGCCGCAGCCAGGTGACCCGGCCGCTGAGCCGCGCTTCGGTGGAACGCTGGCGCAACTACGAAGCCGAATTCGCATCGGTGGAACACCTGCTCGTCCCCGCCCTCGACGATTGGGGCTATTGACTTCGCGCGCCTATCCGCGCCTGAGAGAAGCATGGCCCGCGCCCTCTACATCCATTGGCCGTTCTGTCTCGCCAAATGCCCGTACTGCGACTTCAACAGCCATGTCCGCGACCGTGTCGATCACGCGCACTGGCAGGAAGCGCTGCTTTTAGACATGCGCCACGAACACGCACTCGCAGGCGGAGAACCGCTGGAGTCGATCTTCTTTGGCGGCGGCACGCCCTCGCTGATGCCGCCCGCGCTGGTCGCGCGTCTGCTGCAGGAGGCCGAGGCGCTGTGGGGCTTCGCGCCCGGCATCGAGATCACGCTGGAGGGCAACCCCTCCTCGGTCGAGGCGGCCAACTATGCGGCGCTGGCGGACGTCGGCGTCAACCGCGTGTCGCTGGGCCTGCAGGCGCTGGATGACGCGACGCTGCGCTTCCTCGGCCGCTTGCACGATGCGTCGGAAGGCCTGAAAGCGCTGGAAGTGGCGCAGCGGCATTTCCAGCGCGTCAGCTTCGATCTCATCTATGCCCGTCCCCGCCAATCGCTGGAAGGCTGGCGCGCCGAACTGGACCGGGCATTGGCATACGGCACCGGGCACCTCTCGCTCTATCAACTGACCATCGAGCCGGGCACGCGCTTCGAGACGATGGTGCGCAAAGGTGACTTCACCCCGCTCGACGAGGACGCCTGCGCCGACATGTTCGCGCTCACCCGCGAGGTCACTGCCGCCGCAGGGCTCCCGGCCTACGAGATCAGCAACCACGCCCGTCCCGGCGAGGAGAGCCGTCACAACCTCACCTACTGGCGCTATCAGGACTATTGCGGCATCGGCCCCGGCGCGCATGGACGGCGCGGCGGTCTGGCCACGGTGCGCCACCGCAAGCCGGAGAACTGGCTCGCCGCGATGGCGAAATCCGCGCAGGGCATCGTCGAGGAACGCCCGCTCGGCATCCCCGAACAGGCGAGCGAGGCAATGCTGATGGGCTTGCGCCTGCGCGAAGGGGTCGACCTCGCCGCGATGGCGGCAAGGTTCGGCATGGCCGAGGATCAGCTTTGCGATCCGGCCAAGACACGGTTCTACGAAGGACAGGGCCTCGTCTGGCGCGACGGCGCGCGGGTCGGCGTTACCGAAACGGGCATGGTCCTGCTCGATGGACTGCTCAGCGAACTGGTGCCCGCACAACTGGTCGAGGGCTGATGGCGCAGAAGGCCGACCTGCTCGAAGCCTGGGGCACCCATCTGGCGCAAGGACGGCGGCGCAGTCCGCATACGGTGCGGGCTTACGTTGCGACGGCAGGACGGTTGCTCGACAGTCTGGGCGAGGCCGACTGGCACAGGCTGGCCGTACTCGATGCGGCGGGACTGCGCGCGCATCTGGCGGCGCGGCGGCAGGACGGCATCGGCAATGTCTCGGCCGCGCGCGAGCTTTCGGCGCTCAAGGCGTTCCTGATCTTCGCACGGGAAAAGGCCGGGATCGCTCAGGCATCGGCGCCGCGCGTTAAGGGGCCGCGCGTCAAGAAAGGCCTGCCGCGCCCCGTCACCCCGGACGAAGCGGTGGGCCTTGCGGAAGGGGTCCGGGACGACGCTTCGGAGCCCTGGATCGGCGCGCGGGACCGCGCGGTGCTGATGCTGCTCTATGGCTCCGGCCTGCGTATCGCCGAGGCGCTGTCGCTGACGGGCGCCGCGCTGCCGCTGGGTGAGACGCTGACGGTCACCGGCAAGGGCGGGAAGCCTCGGATGGTGCCGCTGCTACTTGCGGTGCGTAATGCGGTGACGGAGTATCTTACCCTGTCGCCGTGGCCGGTCGAGCGTGACAAGGCGCTGTTCCGGGGCGCCAAGGGCGGGCCATTGTCGCAGGGGATGGTGCAGAAGGCGGTGGCGCAAGCGCGGGTATGGCTGGGCCTCCCCGCAAGCGCGACCCCTCATGCACTGCGGCACAGCTTCGCCACCCACCTGCTCGGCGCGGGGGCGGACTTGCGTTCGTTACAGGAATTGCTGGGCCATGCCTCGCTGGGATCGACGCAGATCTACACCAAGGTGGATGCGGCGGCGCTTCTCGACGTCTATCGCAATGCCCACCCGCGCGAGCGGGACTGATCTACTCTGAGCGCGGCTTCCAGCGCAGCACCCGCCAGATGTAGAACACCACGGTCACCGCCGCGATCGCCAGCGTCGCCCAACCGAGCCATTGCTCCGCCTGCGCCAGCGTCTGGCCGAGCCACTGCCCGCCGAGGATCAGCGCCACGTTCCAGATCGCCGCTCCGACGAAGGTGAAGGCGAAGAACTTGACGTGCCCCATGTGCGCCAGCCCGGCCGGGATCGATATCACAGAACGGAACATCGGCATGAAGCGGAACACGAAGACCACCCAGTGCCCGTGCCTGCGCAGGAAGCGTCCGGCCACTTCGACATCGTGCCATTCCAGCGTCAGCCAGCGGCCCCAGCGGTCGATGAACGGCCGCAGCCGCTCGTAGCCGAGACGATCGGCTATGAGGAACAGCACGTAGTTGCCAAGGGCCGATCCCAAGGTTCCCCAGAACAGCAGCGGCCAGAAATGCATGTCACCGCGCGCAACGGCGATCCCTCCAAGGCCCATGATGACCTCGGAGGGGATCGGCGGGATGATGTTCTCCAGCGCCATGAGGAACATGATGCCGAGGTATCCGCCCTGCCGGACGATTTCGTAGATCCATTCACCCACGATGAGGGACACCCGGTTGTCCTTGCCCTGTCAGGGGGAAGGATAGCGCAGCTTGGAAGGGGAGCTTGAGCACCAGCCCCACCCAACTTCGGCTAGGCCGCTGAGCGGCCAAGCCTGCGTATCCCGCCCCTGAAGGGGCAGGAGAAAAGATCACATCGCGGCATGCCGCCTTTCGATCGCATCCCAGATGCGCGCGGCCGTATCTGTGCCGTTGAACCGGTCGATCGCCACGATGCCGGTGGGCGAAGTCACGTTGATTTCCGTCAGCCATTTTCCGCCAATCACGTCGATACCGACGAAAACCAGCCCCCGCGCCTTGAGTTCCGGCCCAAGCGCCGCGCAGATTTCCTCTTCCGCCGAAGTGAGCGTGCTGGCCTCGGCCGAGCCGCCCACCGCGAGGTTCGATCGGAACTCGCCCTCGCCCGGCTTGCGGTTGATGGCGCCCGCGAACTCGCCGTCGACAAGGACGATGCGCTTGTCGCCTTCCGACACGTCGGGGAGGAAGGGCTGGACCATGAACGGCTCGACCCAGGCGTTCTCGAACATCTCGATCAGCGCGCCGAGGTTTGATCCGTCGGCGGGCACGCGGAACACCGCCTTGCCGCCGTTTCCGTGAAGCGGCTTGATCACGAGGTCGCCGGGATGGCGCAAGTTGAACGCCTTCACGTCCTCGATCCGGCGGGCGATGAACGTCGGCGGCATGAACCGCGCGTAGTCGAGCACGAAGACCTTCTCCGGCGCATTGCGCACAGAAGCAGGGTCGTTGACCACCAGCGTCTTGCCCGCGAGCCTTTCCAGCAGGTGCGTCGCAGTGATGTAACCCAGGTCGAAGGGCGGGTCCTGGCGCATCAGCACCACGTCGATGTCTTCGACGAGGTCGATCAGGCGATACTCGCCGCGCGTGAAGTGATTGCCCTCGACGCGCTGGACGGTGACGGGCGCGCCCCAGCAGGTCAGGCGACCAGCGGCGCCGTGCGCGGTGTCATAGGCCAGCGTGCGCACGTCGTAGTGATAGAGGGTGTGCCCCCTCGCTTGCGCGGCGAGCATCAGGGCGAAGCTCGAATCGCCCGCGATCTTGATCGTTTCGAGCGGGTCCATCTGGACGGCGACGCGCAAAGTCATGGCGGATTCGGGCCTTTCGGAGTCAGGGGTACTTTGGTCGGCGGCGGTCTAGCCGCGTTCGCGCCTAGGTGCGACCTCAATCGCGAGTTTCAAGTCCGCGTCAGCCTCCTGGCTGCCAGGCATTGACGATTCGGCGGGGCCAAACCCAAGGCGCGATCAGGATCACGTCGATGCGCTGGTCGTCGCCGGGACGGGCATAGCGGCTCGCTATCAATTGCGCGGCATCGGCCACGCGCCTGAGCCGCCGCTCATCGATGGCCATGGCGAGTTCCGCCTGCGTCGCCCGCCACTTCACCTCGACGAAGCAGACCGTGCGTCCACGCCGCGCGACGATATCCACTTCGCCCTTGCGGGTCTTCACCCGCCGCCCGACCACGCGCCAGCCGGTGAGCCAGAGGTAGAGCGCGGCGAGCCATTCGCCCCGTCGTCCATGGCGCTCGGCCCGCTTGCGCCGCTCGCTCATTTGAGTTCGAGTGCCCGGGCATAGAGCGTCTTGCGGTCGAGCCCGGTCGCCTTCGCCACCGCCGCTGCGGCCTGGGAGGCCTTGGCCGTGGCCAGCGCCTCGCGCAGCAGGGCATCGACGTCCACTTCTCCCAACGGTTCCTCTCCGGGCGGTGCGATCAGCAGCACGATCTCGCCCTTGGGCGGGTGCGCCGCGTAGTATTCCGACAGTTCCTGTGGAGAACCGCTGCGGCATTCCTCGAATTTCTTGGTCAGTTCCCGCCCCACCGCGACCTCGCGCCCCGGCAGCACCGAGGCGATCGCGGCCAGCGACGCGTCAAGGCGCGGCGCCGTATCGTAGAAGATCAGCGTGGCGGGAACCTTACCCAGTTCGGCCAGCATGTCCTCGCGCGCCTTGACCTTGTTCGGCAGGAAACCGGCGAACAGGAAGCGGTCGTTCGGCAGGCCCGAAAGCGTCATCGCCACTACCGCCGCATTCGGCCCCGGCAGGCTGGTTACCGCGATTCCCCGCTCCCTTGCGGTACGCACGAGGCGATAGCCCGGGTCCGAGATCAGCGGCGTCCCCGCATCGCTGACCAGTGCGACCGGCTCGGCTTCCATCATCGCCAACAGCCGTTCGCGATCGCCCTCTCCGGCATGGTCGTCGTAGCGTACCAGCTTCTTCTTCAAACCGAGGTGATGCAACAGCTTGCCCGTCACGCGGGTGTCCTCGCAGGCGACTGCAGAGACGCCGCGCAGGGTCTCGATTGCCCTGAGGGTAATGTCCCCCAGGTTGCCAATCGGGGTTGCGACTATGTAAAGGCCCGGCAAGAGTGTGTTTTCCATCGGCCAGACTCATGGCCCAGATACCGAGGGAGCGGCAAGCTATGTTCGACCTTAAAGGGAACGGGCGCCTCAATCGTCGCAGTCTTCTCGCCGCGGCCGCCATGGCTCTGGTCGCCGGTTGTACCGTGGTGCCCAAGGCGCCGCAGCCCGGCCCGCCGCCCGCGCCCACGCCTCCTCCCTCGCAGAGCGAACTGCCGGTGGACAAGGACCGTCACAGCATCGCGCTGCTGGTGCCGATGACCGGCGCCAACGCCGGTGTCGGCCAGGCGATCGCCAATGCCGCCAACATGGCCCTGCTCGACACCGCCGCGAAGAACCTGCGCGTGACAACGTACGACACCAGCGCCAATCCGGCCGAAGCTGCCCGCCGCGCGGTGACGGACGGCAACCAGTTGATCCTCGGCCCGCTGCTCGCCGACGACATCCCGGCCGTCTCGGGCATCGCCAAGGCGGCCAAGGTTCCCGTCATCTCGTTCTCCAATGACGAGCAGGCAGCGAACCGCGATGTCCTCATCATGGGCAACCTGCCTGGCCAGTCGGTGACGCGCACGGTGCAGTACGCCCGTTCGCAGGGCATCTCCACGTTCGGCGCGCTGGTTCCGCGCGGCGACTACGGCGACCGTACCAGCGCCGCGCTGCTGCAGGCGGTACGCGCCAGTGGCGGCTCGGTGATCGCTCTGGAGCCCTACGAGCGCAGCGCCGTATCGATCGCTTCGGCCGCGCAGCGCGTGAAGGCCAAGGGCGGTTTCGACGCCCTGCTGATCGCCGACAGCGGATCGCTCTCGGTCCGTGCCGCCACGGCCTTCAAGGGCGCGGCGAAGACGCCCGGCGTGAAGATCCTCGGCACTGAACTGTGGAGCGGCGAGCGCGACGTCAACGCCTCGGCCGCGCTGGCGGGTGCGTGGTATTCGACGGTGTCGGACCAGCGCTTCGCCCAGTTCTCCAAGAGCTACCGTGCGCGCTTCGGCACCCAGCCGTTCCGCATCGCCACGCTCGGCTATGATGCGGTGCTCCTGACCCTTCGCGTCGCGCGCGACTGGAAGCCGGGCACCCGCTTCCCGGTCGACACCCTGCGCGATACCAAGGCGTTCCCTGGCGGCTTCCTCGGCGTGGACGGCGCGTTCCGCTTCACCAGAGGCGGGCTGATCGAGCGTGCGCTTGAAGTGCGCGAGGTCGGCGCGGGGACGATGACGGGCGTCAGCCCGGCGCCGGTG
>NZ_BAAILP010000204.1:38000-48320 GCF_054589055.1 Novosphingobium sp. 11B
CCCACGATTCCGCGCGCCCTATAGTGGCCGTCATGTCCGACGACCTCTTCGACAAGCTCCCCGCCGCCACCGGCGAGTCCTATGACGGTTCCGCGATCGAGGTGCTGGAGGGGCTCGAACCCGTCCGCCGCCGTCCGGGCATGTACATCGGCGGTACGGATGAGCGCGCGCTGCACCACCTTGCGGCCGAAGTCCTCGACAACGCGATGGACGAGGCCGTCGCCGGTCACGCCAACCGCATCGAGGTGACGCTGGAGGACGAACCCGGCACCGCCGGCCGCATCACCATCACCGACAACGGCCGCGGCATCCCGGTGGACGAGCATCCCAAATTCCCGGGCAAGTCGGCGCTGGAGGTCATTCTCTCCACTCTGCACTCGGGCGGCAAGTTCTCCGGCAAGGCCTACGCCACCTCGGGCGGTCTGCACGGCGTCGGCATCTCGGTGGTCAACGCGCTGTCGGTGAAGACGCGCGTGGAAGTGGCGCGCAACAAGGAACTCTACGCGCAGGAATTCTCACGCGGCGTGACGCTCGGCCCGATCCAGCGCGTGGGCGCGGCGCCCAACCGGCGCGGCACGGCCGTCACCTTCACGCCCGACACCGAGATCTTCGGCGACCAGAAGTTCAAGCCCGCGCGCCTGTTCAAGCTGGTGCGCTCCAAGGCGTACCTCTTCGCAGGCGTCGAAATCCGCTGGAAGTGCGCGCCCTCGCTGGCGGTGGACGGCGTTCCGGCGGAGGCGACCTTCCAGTTCCCCGGCGGGCTTGCCGATCACCTTGCCGAGCAGATCGGCACCCGCGAATGTGTGACCACGCAGTTCTTCTCGGGCTCGCAGGACTTTCCCAAGGGCGAGGACGGCTCCGAACAGGGCCGCGTCGAGTGGGCGATCGCCTGGCCGCTCTACTCCGACGGCTCGTATTCGTGGTACTGCAACACCATCCCCACGCCCGACGGCGGCACGCATGAGCAGGGCCTGCGCGGCGCGCTGACCAAGGGCATTCGTGCTTTCGCCGACCTCGTCGGTCAGGCCAAGAAGGCCAAGGACATCACGCCGGACGATGTGGTGACCGGCAGCGAGGTGATGCTCTCGGTCTTCATCCGCGACCCGCAGTTCCAGAGCCAGACCAAAGACCGCCTGACCTCTCCGGAGGCAGCGCGCATGGTCGAAGCGGCGGTGCGCGACCACTTCGACCACTTCCTCACCGACAACCTCGATCGCGGCAAGGCGCTGCTGGGCTCCGTCATGGAGCGCATGGACGAACGCCTGCGCCGCAAGGCGGAGCGCGAGGTCAAGCGCAAGACCGCCACCAATGCCCGCAAGCTGCGCCTCCCCGGCAAGCTGACCGACTGCTCGGGCGAAGGCCACGGCGAAACCGAACTGTTCATCGTCGAGGGCGATTCGGCAGGCGGTTCGGCCAAGCAGGCGCGCGATCGCAAGACGCAGGCGATCCTGCCGATCCGCGGTAAGATCCTCAACGTCGCATCGGCCACGGCCGACAAGATCCGCGCCAACCAGGAAATCGCCGACCTCGGCCTCGCGCTCGGCTGCGGCACGCGCAAGGACTGCAACGCCGACAACCTGCGCTACGACCGCATCGTCATCATGACCGACGCCGACGTCGACGGCGCCCACATCGCCACGCTGCTGATGACGTTCTTCTTCCAGGAGATGCCGGACATCGTGCGGCGCGGGCACCTCTACCTCGCACAGCCGCCCCTCTACCGCCTGACTTCCGGCGCGACCTCCGCCTACGCCCGCGACGATGCGCACCGTGCCGAACTGGAAGCAACGAAGTTCAAGGGCAAGAAGGTCGAAGTCGGCCGCTTCAAGGGCCTTGGCGAAATGAATCCCGGCCAGCTGCGCGAGACGACGATGAGCCCGGACACCCGCTCCCTGATCCGCATCACCCTGCCGCAGGAGAGCGAGGGCCGATTCGCCGTGAAGGATCTCGTCGACCGCCTGATGGGGCGCAATCCAGAACATCGCTTCCACTTCATCCAGAACCGCGCCGGCGACCTCGACCGCGAACTGATCGACGCCTGACGGATACCGCCCGATGAACACCCGTTGACCTTCATCCCGCCTGCCGTCAGCCTGCCCGCGATGGTCAGGCCGGGGGGCAGGCAATGAGCGGATGGCGGGGTTTTCTCAGTTTCGTGCTGGCACTCGTTCTGGGTAGCGGCGCGGCACATGCGCAGGACGATACCGAGGCTTTGCTCAAGCAGCGTGTCGCGGAGGTCGTCGCGGTCATGCAGGGCAAGCGCGATGCCGCAGAGACTTTCGACGCCCGCTTCCTGAGCGAAGTTCCGGCCGAGCGCCTTCGTGCCCTCACCTCGCAGATCACGGCGCAAGGCGGTGCGGTGGAAGGATATGCGGACTTCAAGCGCGAACAGCAGCGTTCGGCCACCTTCACCCTGAAACTCGCCAATGCCACCGCGCCCGCCCGGATCGAACTGGGACCGGGCGACAAGCCCCTGGTGGCGGGCTTTCGTATCTTCGCGGTGACGCCTGCAGGCGACAGCCTCGACAAGCTGGATGCGGATTTCGCAGCCTTGCCGGGAAAGGCCGGGTTCGCGGTCTATCGCCTCGGTGATGACGCGCCGGTGCTCGCGAAAGGCCGCGAGGTGACGACACCGTTCGCAGTGGGCTCCTCGTTCAAGCTCTACGTTCTCGCGGCGCTGGCGCGGCAAGTGAAGCAAGGCAAGCGGCGCTGGAGCGACGTCGTGCCGGTATCGGGCAAGTCCTTCCCGAGCGGCACTGTGCACACCCTCCCCGACGGTGCGCCGGTGACGGTGCATACCCTCGCCAGCCTGATGATCTCCATCAGCGACAATACCGCGACCGACATGCTGGTGCGCCTTGCCGGACAGGAGGCATTGGCACGCGAAGTCCGCCTCGCCCGGCACGCAAGGCCCGAGGCGATAGCACCTATGATGACGACCGCGCAGTTGTTCGCCCTCAAGCGCGGCGGTGACGTGGTCACGGAGCGGTATGCCAGTGCCTCCCCGCAGGAACGCCAGCGCCAGCTCGATGCGCTGGACCTCTCGCGGGTCGCCGAGGCCGATCCCGGAGAAGTGTTCGGTCATGGCCCGGTGGCGATCGACCGGATCGAATGGTTCTCCTCCCCCGCAGACCTTGCGGGCGTGATGAACGACTTGCGCCGCCTCGACAGCCGCGAGGCGTTCGACATCCTCGCCATCAACCCGGCGATGGATAGCGCCACCGCCCGCACGCGGGCCTACGTGGGCTACAAGGGCGGCTCGGAAGACGGCGTGATGAGCATGACCTGGCTGCTGCAGGGCAAGTCGGGAGCGTGGTCGGTGGTGACGGGAAGCTGGAACGATCCGAAGGCGCCGATCGACAACAAACGCTTCGAAGTGCTCATGCTGCGACTGGCGAAGCTGGCCGGCTGACCCGTCGCCACAGCACTGCAAACAGCAGGCCCAGCACGAGCGGCATCACCGGCAGAGCAAGGTTCATCGCCAAAGGCCGCGCGAAGGCTGGCGCGGCGAAGGCGAGGAGGATCGCCAGCTTCTCCCACCCGGCGAAGCCGCGGCGCAGCCCCTGCCCCACCAGCCAGAGTAGCGGGAACGCCAGCAGCACCATGTCGTAGTCGAGTACGAAGGGCGTCACCAGCGGCGCTCCGGCGAGGGCGAGGACGGCCAGACCATCGGACCAGCCCCTTCGCCATGCTGCCCGCGCCAATAGGCCCGCTATCACCAGCGCCACCACCGCCTGCACCGCATATGCAACCGATGTCGCGGCGCCCAGCAGCTTGAGCGCCGCGAAGGGGCTCATCATCTTGGCGTAGCCGACCGCGCCTGCCGCCATGGCCTCCTCGGCGCGGGCACTGGCGGAGAGCCAGCCTGACCAGACCTCGCCGCCGAACAGCAGCGCCGAGGCGGCGGCAAGCAGTCCGGCGGTGAGGACGGCTGCGAGGATCGTTCGCCATTGACCGGTGAGCAGCAGCACGATCGGCAGCAGCAGCCCGAACTGCGGCTTGATCGTCGCCAGCCCCAGCAGCACGCCCGCCAGCACCGGCCGCGTGGGTACGAGCCACAATCCAGCCCCGAGCAATCCCGCGACGAGGAACGCCGTCTGGCCATGCGTCACCACGATCGGCACCGCCGGGAACGCGAGGAGCAGCAGCCACAAAGGAACCGGCACCAAAAACCGGTGCCACCACGCCCGCACGCTCGCGACATAGACCGCCCCCGTCGTCACCAGCCATGCGGTGAGCGCAGGGAAGTAGCCCAGCGCACCCAGCGGCCAGCAGAACGGCAGGAATGAGGGCGGGTAGAAGAAGGCGGTGTAACCGCCCTCGGATGCAAAGAAGGCCCTTTGCGCGGCGATATGCGCGGCGCCGTCGTAGACGTCCGCGCCTGCCCGGAGCATGTGCCCGACCGTCCAGAAGCTGATGAAATCGCTCCCCAGCAGGAAGCCGTTGCGATCGACACCGCCATGCGAACTCGCCACCAGCCAAGCCAGCATCACGACATTGAGCAGCGCGAGAATCCGCAAGTAAGCGCCGCAACGCGCCGCGCCCAGCCAGTCCATCTTTCGCAGGAAATCGAGCCCCATGCGCTCTGCTCTGCAACGCCCGGACGGGGAAGTCCATCGCCTGCCCGTCGTATCCGGATCGATATTGCCTTGCAGCATCGCACCCCATAAGGCTTAATCAAACGGTTAAAGTCACAGGATGAGCCGATGCAGCGTTTCGAAGGCACCAGCAACTACGTCGCCACCGAGGACCTCAAGGTCGCCGTCAATGCCGCCGTGCTGCTGCGCCGCCCGCTGCTGGTGAAGGGGGAGCCCGGGACCGGCAAGACCGTGCTGGCCGAACAGATCGCCGAGGCTCTCGATGCGCCGCTCATCACCTGGAACGTCAAGTCCACCACCAAGGCGCATCAGGGCCTGTATGAATACGACGCCGTCGCCCGCCTGCGCGATGGCCAGCTCGGCGACGCGCGGGTCCACGACATCGGTAACTACATCCGCAAGGGCAAGCTGTGGGAGGCGTTCACCTCGCCGCGCCTGCCGGTCCTGCTGATCGACGAGATCGACAAGGCCGACATCGAGTTTCCCAACGATCTCCTCGCTGAACTCGATCGCATGGCCTTCGACGTCTACGAGACGGGAGAGCACGTCGCTGCGGTCGAGCGCCCGATCGTGGTGATCACCTCGAACAACGAGAAGGACCTGCCCGACGCCTTCCTGCGCCGCTGTTTCTTCCACTACATCCGCTTCCCGGACCGCGAAACGATGGAGGCGATCGTCGACGTTCACTTCCCCGGTATCCAGAAGGTGCTGGTGCGCAAGGCCATGGAGATCTTCTACGAACTGCGCGAAGTGCCCGGCCTCAAGAAGAAGCCCTCGACCAGCGAACTGCTCGACTGGCTCAAGCTGCTGATGAACGAGGACATGCCGCTCGACGTGCTGCAGAACAGGGACTCCGCCAAGGCCATCCCGCCGCTGCACGGGGCCTTGCTCAAGAACGAGCAGGACGTGATGATGTTTGAAAGGCTGGCCTTCATGGCCCGGGGAAACCGCTGAGATGACCGCATCCTATTCAGGGCGCTGCAACTGCGGTGCCGTTACCGTTGAAATCACCGCGGAGCCGGTCGCCACCCGTCAGTGTTGGTGCCGCCAGTGCCAGAAGACCGCCGGTGGCGGCCCGACCAACAACGCGATGTTCCCGACCGACGCGGTGACGCTGACCGGGGATCGCGGCGAATTCGTCTACGTCGCGGCCAGCGGCAATACGCTGACGCAGGAGTTCTGCGTGGCCTGCGGCAGTCCGGTGCTCGGCCGATCGAGCGCGCGCCCGCAGTTCCGAACCATTCGCATCGGCCTGCTCGAAGGCGACCATGGCGTGAGGCCCGCGATGGCGATCTGGACCGACGACGCACCGGACTGGGCGGTGATCGATCCGGCGCTGGAACGCTGGCCGCAGCAGCCCCCTGCCCCGGCTCCCACGCCGCAGGACTGATCGGCGGCACCGGGTCATGACCGCAGGGCCGAGCACGCACACCCGTTTCGCCGCGATCCGCGCGCGGCTCGAGGGCTTCACGCCGCGTCCGGGCTGGCGCGCGTGGGTCTACGAGTTCCTGCTGTTCGGCTTCAAACAGGGCTGGGCCTGCCTGTTTGGCGGGCTGCTGCTCGCGCTGCTCCTCGGCACGCACTTGTTCTATCCCGACGATGCGCCGCTCGCCCGATACGATTTCCTGACCATCAGTGCGTTCGCCATCCAGTTGGCGATGCTCGCGCTGCGGCTGGAGACGTTGGACGAAGCCAAGGTCATCCTTGCCTTTCACGTCGTCGGCACCGTGATGGAGCTTTTCAAGACCGCCGTTGGATCGTGGGAGTATCCCGAAACCGCGATGCTGCGTGTGGGCGCTGTGCCGCTGTTCTCGGGCTTCATGTATGCGGCCGTCGGCAGCTACATCGCCCGCGTCTGGCGTATCTTCGACTTCCGCTTCACCGGCTACCCGCGCGAGGGGCTTTCAGTGGTGCTGGCCTTGGCGATCTACGTCAATTTCTTCGCGCATCACTGGCTGCCCGACTTGCGGCTCGCGCTGTTCGCCATGCTGGCCCTGTGCTTCGCCCGCACCCGCATCTGGTTCCTTGTCTGGCGCGAGGATCGGTGGATGCCGCTGCTGCTCGGCTGGTTCCTCGTCGCGCTGTTCATCTGGTTCGCGGAGAACCTCGCGACCTTCTCGCACGCGTGGATCTACCCGAGCCAGCGCAGCGGCTGGGCGATGGTCCACTTCGGCAAGCTGGGTGCATGGTATCTGTTGATGTATATTTCCTTCGTGCTGGTCGCGGCCGTGCATAGGCCGAAGATGCGCGCTCAAGGCCGCAGGGAAGGCGCCCCATGTTCCTGAATTTCATCGACGAACTGCGCAGCGCAGGCATTCCGGCCTCGCTCAAGGAGCACCTCGTGCTGCTGGAAGCGCTCGACAAGGACGTGATCGAGCAGACGCCCGAGGCGTTCTACTACCTCAGCCGCGCCACCTTTGTGAAGGACGAGGGCCTGCTGGACCGCTTCGACCAGGTGTTCCGCAAGGTCTTCGAAGGCGTGTTCAGCGACTACGGCCAACAGCCCGTCGAAATTCCCGAGGACTGGCTCAAGAAGCTCGCCGAACGCTACTTCTCGGCCGAGGAGATGGAGGCGGTAAAGGCGCTCGGCTCCTGGGACGAGATCATGGAGACGCTGAAGAAGCGTCTGGAGGAGCAGGAAAAGCGCCATCAGGGCGGCAACAAGTGGATCGGCACCAACGGCACCTCGCCGTTCGGGCACTCGGGCTACAACCCCGAAGGCGTGCGGATCGGCGGGGAAGGCAAGCAGGGCCGCGCGATCAAGGTCTGGGAAAAGCGCGAGTTCGCCAACCTCGACAACACCCGTGAACTCGGCACCCGCAACATCAAGGTGGCGCTGCGCCGCCTGCGCCGCTTCGCCCGCGAAGGCGCGGCGGAGGAGCTTGATCTGGACGCCACCATCGCCGGGACCGCCAAGCAGGGCTGGCTCGACGTCGTCATGCGGCCCGAGCGGCACAATGCGGTGAAGGTCCTGCTGTTCCTCGACGTCGGCGGCTCGATGGACCCGTTCGTCAGGCTGATCGAGGAACTGTTCAGCGCCGCCACGGCGGAGTTCAAGAACATGGAGTTCTTCTACTTCCACAACTGCCTCTACGAAGGCGTATGGAAGGACAACCGCCGCCGCTGGTCGCAGCGCACGCCGACTTGGGACGTGCTCCACAAGTACGGCCACGACTACAAGGTGATCTTCGTCGGCGACGCCGCAATGAGCCCCTACGAGATCAGCCATCCCGGCGGCTCGGTGGAGCACATGAACGAGGAAGCGGGTACAGTCTGGTTGAACCGCGTGGTGCAGACTTATCCGGCGACGGTGTGGCTGAACCCCAGCCCCGAACGACAGTGGGGCTATTCAGGTTCGACTCGCATGATCCGCGAGATCATGGGCGGAGCGATGTACCCGCTGACGCTGGACGGCCTGGACGCGGCCATGCGTGAGTTGACGCGCAAGAAGGGGTGACCCTCGCCGTCGGCGTGATAGGATCGATACACCAAGGAGATGACCGATGATGACGTTCCTGCTGATGCTCGCTGCCGGCGTGGCAGTTCAGGGTGAAGCCAGCGCTGCCAAAACTCGTCAGTGCGAATTCAAGGTCGAGCAGGTTTCCGCCAGCACCGGCACGGTAAAGTTCGAGCCCGGCAGGGACGCGCCGATGCTGCTCAGCGCGGTGGAGAAGCGAGTCAACGGCTGCTCCGTGCTCACCGAGGCGGGCACGGGCCGGACCATCGAGCCCCCTGCCGTAACCAACGACCCCGCCAAGGTGAAGCCGGCTCAGTAAAGCAGCAGGTCCGCGACTCCGGCGCGCCAGGCGGCCTCGTCGCGGGAGGCGATCGAATCGAGATCGGCGGGCGTGGAAGCCGGGTCATCGACCCATTCGCGCAAGGCCGGGCCACCGTTGATGACGTCGATGGCAAGGCGCTCGAATTCATACTCGTACGGGAAGTCGCGCCAGAGCGGATAGTGCGGATAAAGGCGCCTGATCGCCTTGAACGCCAGTGCCTGCAACCGCCACGGACGGAATGCCTGGTGATCATAGAACGCGCCTTCCGCGTGGATCATCAAACCGTTGCACAAGGTCTTGGCGTGCTTGTGGAAGGTCGGCTCGAACCAGCACTCGCGGATCGCGCAGCCCTCCAGCCATTCGGGCGCGAAGGCGCGCATCTCGGCGAGTACCGCCTTGGCATCGATGTCGGGGGCTCCGAACAGGATTTCGAGCGGGCGGGTGGTCCCGCGCCCTTCGGAGACGGTCGCGCCCTCGATCATGACCGTCCCGGCATAGGCGCGGGCCATGTTGAGGTTGGCGGCATTGGGGCTCGGGTTGATCCAGATGCGGTCCTGCGGCCAGCCGAAACCGGGCGCGGACTCGGGCTCCCAGCCCTCCATGGCGATCACGCGGTAATCCACGTTCAGGCCGAAATGGCGGATGAACCAGTGGCCCATCTCGCCAAGTGTCAGCCCGTGGCGCATCGGCATCGGCCCGGCACCGACGAAGCTCTCCTGCCCCGGCAGCAGCGTCGTGCCCTCGACCGGACGTCCGGCGGGGTTGGGGCGATCGAGCACCCAGACGCTCTTGCCCTGCGCGGCGGTCTCTTCGAGCAGGTAGAGCAGCGTAGTGACGAAAGTATAGATGCGGCAGCCCAGATCCTGCAGGTCGAACAGGAACACGTCGGCGGTCGACATCATCTGCCCGGTCGGGCGGCGAACCTCGCCATAGAGACTGAACACCGGGATGCCGTAAACCGGATCGGTCTCGTCGAACGTCTCGACCATGTTGTCCTGCTTGTCGCCCTTGAGACCGTGCTGCGGGCCGAAGGCGCTGGTCACGTTGACCCCGGCCGCGATCAGGGCATCCAGCGAATGGACCAGTTCCTCGGTCACCGAGGCCGGATGGGCGATGAGCGAAACGCGCTTGCCTTCGAGCGGGGCGCGCAGGGCGGGGTCCGCCAGCAGGCGGTCGATACCGAATTTCATGGCGCGGTGGGTGCCGCAATGGTCGCCGTGAAGCAAGCCGGATCGTGGAAGTCGGGAGCGTCGCTGCAATGGGCCAGCGCCCAGTAACTCTTGTGGCCGCCTTGTTCCTCTATCACCGCCGTGAATCCGCACCGCCACGGCGCAAGCGGCAGCCCGGCGGCGGGAATCGCGGCGTCGAAGATCGCCATGTCGGTGCCTTGCCGGATCGTGCATTCCGGCTCGCGCGGCATCGGCCTTTCGGCCATGCCTTTGCGCCGGGCGGTGAAGTCGTAGACGTTCCAGCGCTCGGAGGGAGAAAGGTTGATCTCGGTATAGTCCGGGCCGTCACCCTGCTGGATGAACATCTCGAAGCAGGTGGTCTGCCACAGTCCGTCCGCCCTGCCCTTGCCTGCGAAAGCCGGTACGACCAGCTTCGCCGCCCCCATGATCTTCCAGCGCGCGCGCAGCCACTGCGCGTCATGCCCTATGATCCGCGCCTCCACGCTGCGGACGGCGAGCGGAGGATGTGTTGGGTGGAAGGCAAGTTCGGTCATGCCCCTTCGCTATGCGCTGGGGTGGCTCCATGGCAATGCGGTTCTGGCGAAACGAAGGAATGCACGCGACAAACCCACCCCCAGCCCCTCCCGCAAGCGGGAGGGGCGCGAGACCTGGCGATTTATCGCCTGGTCGCAGGCGGGTGTGCACCGCCGCACCCATCGGCGTTTATTTCCCCCCCTCCTCGTGCTAGGCGCGCGCTTCCCTCAAACAGAAGCG
>NZ_BAAILP010000204.1:48380-55445 GCF_054589055.1 Novosphingobium sp. 11B
ACCTACAATTCGACCCTGCTGCGCCTCCTCGACGAGCGAGGCTACATCCACCAGCTCACCGATGCCGAGGGCCTTGACGCCATGGCCGGCAAGCAGGTGGTGCCGGGGTATATCGGCTTCGACCCGACGGCGCCTTCGCTGCACGTCGGGCACCTCGTCTCGATCATGATGCTGCGTCAGCTTCAGCGCGCGGGCCACAAGCCGATTGTCGTGATGGGCGGCGGCACCGGCAAGATCGGCGACCCCAGTTTCAAGGACGAAGCGCGCAAGCTGCTGACCGAGGATCTCATCAAGGAGAACGTCGCCTCGATCCGCCGCGTCTTCGAGCGCTTCCTGACCTTCGGCGACGGCCCGAGCGACGCGATCATGGTCGACAACGCGGAATGGCTCGACCGCCTCGAATACATCCCGTTCCTGCGCGACATCGGCCAGCACTTCTCGATCAACCGGATGCTCAGCTTCGACTCGGTCAAGCTGCGCCTCGATCGCGAGCAGTCGCTCAGCTTCCTCGAATTCAACTACATGATCCTGCAGGCCTACGACTTCCTGGAGTTGTCGCGCCGCGCCGCATGCCGCCTGCAGATGGGCGGATCGGACCAGTGGGGCAACATCGTCAACGGCGTGGAACTCGCGCGCCGCGTCGATGGCACGCAGGTCTTCGGCCTGACGACGCCGCTGCTCACCAATGCCGACGGCACCAAGATGGGCAAGACGGTCGGCGGCGCGGTGTGGCTGAACGAGGACCAGCTTTCGCATTTCGACTACTGGCAGTTCTGGCGCAACACCGACGACCGCGACGTCGGCAAGCGCCTGCGCCTGTTCACCGACCTGCCGCTGGACGAGATCGAGCGCCTCGAAGCCCTTGAAGGCAACGAAATCAACGCCGCCAAGATCGTCCTCGCCAACGAGGCGACGAAGCTGTGCCGCGGTGAGGAAGCCGCGAAGTCCGCCGAAGCCACCGCACAGGCGACCTTCGCGGGCGGCGGCATGGGCGGCGATCTGCCGACCATCGAGGCCGGAGCAGACGGAATCCGTCTCGGCGCGGCCTGTGTGGAACTTGGTTTCGTGGCATCCAATGGCGAGGCCAAGCGCAAGATCGCCGAGGGCGCGGTGCGTCTCGACGACGTGGTGATGGACGATCCCGCCCTGCTGATCACACTGGCGCCGGGCGAAAACCGCAAGCTCAGTGTCGGCAAGAAGAAGCACGGCGTCATCACAAAGGCGTAATACTTAATCCCGCCGACCTGCCGGGTGCAAAGTCGGCGGGATTAACCGCTTGTTTGCCATTTGCGCCTAGAGTTCTTCGACGGCAAAAAGCAAAAGGCATGGAACCATGAGTGCAGGAGCGCAGCTCACTGTAACCGACAAACGGCGCGCAGCGCGTCACCCCGTCGATTACACCGTGATCGCCGAGCACCGCCAGCTCGGCGACCTCGACCTGCACATCGTGAACATTTCGGCCCAGGGCTTCATGATCCAGGGCGAGATGACGCTCGAGCGCGGCGAACGGCTGGTCATGCGCCTGCCCGTGGTAGGCCGGATCGAGGCGCACATGATCTGGACCCATGAAGGCCGTTCCGGTTTCCAGTTCGAGCGCATCATCCGGATCGATGACTTCCTCAAGCTGGTCGATACTCTCCAGCCCAATCCGCGCCTGCGTCCCAAGCGCTGAACATCAGGCAAGTCCCGTCAGGAAAATGCTGCGTACGCACAAAACGATATTGATATAATATAACATGACAATTAGAGGGCTTGGACATGACAGCCCGCCCTCCCCGAATCGCCCTGCTGGCCTGCGCCAGCCTTGTCGCAACCGTCGCCGCCGATCCCGCGCTGGCCCAATCCGTGCCGGGAGCGTCCGGACAGGAAGCATCTGGCCCTGCCACCGCGTCCAAGAGCGGCCACGCGCAGGAGAGTGGCCCCGAGATCATCGTCACCGGCCGTGTCATTTCCGGCAACGCCGACCCGATTTCGGCTCCGGTTGTGCTGACCGGCGATGCCCTCACCCGCAATCTGAAGCCGCAGATCGGTGACATGCTGAAAAGCCTTCCGGGCGTCACCAGCAGCGGTTTCGCCCCCGGCGTATCGCGCCCCATCCTGCGCGGCTTCGACGGCCCGCGCGTTCAGGTCCTGCTTGACGGTCTCAGCTCGCTCGACGCATCCGCCGTTTCCGCCGACCACGCGGTGTCGCTCGACACGTTGAACATCGAGCGCGTCGAAGTCCTGCACGGCCCTCGCGTCCTGCTTTACGCCAGCGATCCGGCAGGCGGCGCGGTCAACGCACTGGACAAGCGCATCCCGCGCGCGGTGCCGGACAAGGCGTTCACCATCGACGCGCTGGGCAGTTACGGCACCGCCGCCAACGACGTGAACGGCGGGGTCGCCGCCAACGTCAGGCTGGCCGACAAGTGGGTCGCGCACCTCGATGCCTCCTACTATCATTCCGACGATCTGCACGTCGGCGGCTACGTGCTTTCCCCTGAACTGCGCGCCGAGACTCTGGCTTCGGCCGACACCCTTGCCGCCGACGGAGACGCCGCCGGCGCTGCCAATCTGACGGCTCAGGCAGGCCGCAAGGGCAAGCTCGCCAACAGCGGCACCGAGGGCTGGACATATGGCGGCGGCGTCGCGTTCATCGACGCGGGCGGCGACATCGGTGTCTCGGCCCAGCGCGTGGCCAACGACTACGGCATTCCCCCGCGCCCCTCGGCGGATCCGTCCTCGACGATGATCAGCCTGCGCCAGACCCGCGTTGACCTGCGGGCGGGCCTCAACCTCGACGGTTTCCTCAAACGCCTCGAACTGCGCGGCGCGTACGGCGATTACACCCACGCCGAGATCACCGACGGCGCCGTCGGCACCCGTTTCAACAGCCAGTCGCTGTCGGCCCGGCTCCAGGCCGACCAGACGCGCCGGGGCATCTGGAGCGGTTCGAGCGGCGTCCAGTATTCGTCCTCCACGCTGGACATCACCGGCGACGAACTGCTGCTGCCGAACACCGAGACCAACCGCTTCGCGGCTTTCACGCTGCAGCAACTCGAAGTCGGCCGGTTCGATCTCGAAGCCGCGCTGCGCTACGAGAATACGCAGATCCGCGCCAAGCCCAATGGCGGCGACCTGCTGACCGGGCAGAGCCGCCAGTTCGACCAGTACTCCGCAGTCGTCGGTGCCGCATGGCACCCGACCGATACCTTGACCCTCTCGGTCAACTACCAGCACGGCGAACGCGCCCCGTCCGCGGAGGAACTGTTCGTCAACGGCGCGCATGACGCCACGCAGTCGTTCGAGGTCGGCAATCCCAACTTCACGCTCGAAAAGAGCGATGGGATCGAAGCCGGCATCCGTTACAGCGGCAGCAATTTCGCCGGATCGGTGACCGCATACGGCACCAACTTCGGCAACTTCATCGCCGCCGTCCCGACCGGCCAGATCGACGCGGAATCAAGCCTCCCGATCTACCAGTACCTTCAGGCCGCCGCCCGCTTCCGCGGCATCGAGGCCGAGGGCGCGCTGACCGTGGCCCGCACGCAGAGCGGCGGCGCCTTCAAGATCGACAGCGGGGTCGACTATACCCACGCCAGGCTGGTCAATCTCGGCCCGGTCCCCCGCATCCCGCCGCTGCGCGTGCGCGGAGGGTTGGAGTACGATTCGCCGGTCTTCGACTTGCGCGGTGAAGTCGAATGGAACGCCCGGCAGAACCGCGTGGCCGAGAACGAGAACCCGACAGACGCCTTCACGCTCGTCAACCTCAGCGCCACCTGGCGCCCGGTCGGCGAGAAGGGCCCTCTCACCCTCATCCTCTCCGCCAACAACCTGCTCGACGCCTCGGGCCGCCTGGCGGCATCGCAGACCAAGGACTTCGTGCCGATCGCCGGGCGTGACGTGCGCCTGACGGCCCGGATCACCTATTAAAAGAAACAATCCGGTTTAGCCCAATCCAACTTGGCAAGGGGAGGCCACGCTGCCATGCAGCCCGCGTGAGTCTCCCCCATCCTTCTCCCGACGGCACCCCCACTTCGCCGCTCCAGATCGCCGACTACCGCAAGTTCTGGCTGGCCCGCTTCTTCGCGGTGCTGGCGACGACGGGTACGGTCGTCATCATCGGCTACCAGCTCTACGACGTCGCCCGAACCGACTACGCCATGTCGATCACGCAGGCCTCGTTCCAGCTGGGCCTGCTCGGCTTCGCACAGTTCCTGCCGGTGTTCCTGCTGACCCCGGTAGCGGGCGTCGTCGCCGATCGTTTCGACCGCCGCAAGGTCGCCGGAACAGCCGCCCTGCTCGACATGTGCGTCGCGCTGGGCCTCGGCATCATCACCACGCTGGAAATCCGCAGCCTGCCGGTGCTCTATGCCTTCGCGGTGATGCACGGCATGGTCCGCGTATTCATCAGCCCGGCCATGTCGGCGATCGCGCCCAACATCGTGCCGCCCAAGCTGATCCCGCGCGCGATCGGCTTCAACTCGATCGCAATGCAGGCGGGCACGATCATCGGCCCTGCCGCTTACGGTTTCATGTTCGCGGCCCACCACGCCCTGCCCTACTGGTGCTCGGCGCTGTTCACGCTGGGCGCCTCGATCGCCATCCAGGCGATCCGCCACTTGCCCGCCATCCCGCGCGACCCGGCCAAGGCTCACCCGATCCGCCAGATCGTCGAGGGCTTCCGGTTCGTCTGGAGCGAGCGCTTCCTGTTCGGCTGCATCACGCTCGACCTCTTCGCCGTGCTGCTCGGCGGCGCGACCGCGCTGATGCCGGTCTTCGCCCGCGATCTGCTGCACGTCGGTCCCGAGGGCCTGGGCCAGATGCGCGCGGCGACGGCGGCAGGCGCGGCGGTGGTGGCGTTCTGGCTCTCGTTCCGCCCGCTGCAGTCGAACGTCGGCGTCAAGATGCTGGCGGCCGTCGTGGCCTACGGCGCCGCGACCATCGGCTTCGGCCTCTCGCGCCACTTCCTGTTGTCGCTCGCCTGCCTTGCCTGCCTCGGCGCCGCCGACATGATCTCGGTGTTCATCCGCAGCTCGCTCGTCCAGTTGCGCACGCCCGACACCGTGCGCGGCCGCGTCTCGGCGATTTCCGGTCTCGCCGTCTCGGCCTCGAACGAGCTGGGCGAGTTCCAGTCGGGCTTCGCCGCAGCCCTTCTCGGCGCTACCGGAGCAGTTGTCTTCGGCGGCAGCGCTGCCATAGTCATCACCCTTGCCTGGGCCTGGTTCTTCCCGGAACTGCGCCGGGCACGTACCTTCGAAGCCCGTTGGGAGCAGAAATCATGAAGGCCGACAGCATCCTCGCCACCATCGGCGATACCCCGCACATCCGCCTCTCCCGCCTGTTTCCGGACCATGAGGTCTGGGTCAAGGCCGAGCGCGCCAATCCCGGCGGTTCGATCAAGGACCGCATCGGCCTCGCCATGATCGAGACGGCGGAAGCCGACGGCAGCCTCAAGCCCGGCGGCACCATCATCGAGCCGACTTCGGGCAATACCGGCATCGGCCTCGCCATGGCGGCAGCGGTCAAGGGCTACACCCTTGTCCTCGTCATGCCCGAATCGATGTCGGTCGAGCGTCGCCGCCTGATGCTGGCCTACGGCGCCAAGTTCGACCTCACTCCGCGCGAAAAGGGCATGAAGGGCGCGATCGAGCGCGCCAAGGAACTGATCGAGGCGACGCCTGGCGCCTGGATGCCCCAGCAGTTCGACAACCCCGCCAACGTCGACGTCCACGTCAAGACGACCGCGCAGGAAATCCTCAAGGACTTCGCGGATGAGCCCATCGACGTGCTCGTCACCGGCGTCGGCACCGGCGGCCACCTCACCGGATGCGCCGAGACGCTGAAGGCCAGTTGGCCTTCGATGAAGGCCTATGCGGTCGAGCCGACGCTCTCGCCGGTGATCTCCGGCGGCCAGCCCGGCCCGCACCCGATCCAGGGTATCGGCGCCGGTTTCATCCCCGGCAACCTGCACACCCAGTCGATCGACGGGGCCATTCAGGTCGACCCCGCCGACGCCAAGGACTGGGCGCGTCGCTGCGCAACCGAGGAAGGCATGCTCGTGGGTATCAGCTCGGGCGCGACGCTTGCCGCCATCGCCCAGAAGCTGAAGGACCTGCCCGCAGGCAGCCGCGTCCTCGGCTTCAACTACGACACCGGCGAGCGCTATCTCTCGGTGCCCGACTTCCTGCCGGAGTGATATCCATCGTGACGACTACCCCCACCCTCGAGCCCGTTTCCTACGAACACACCGGTGTCGCCCTCACCGGCTGGCTCGCCCGCCCCGAAGGCGCGGCCCGCGCGGCCGTCGCCCTGTTCCCGACGATCGCCAACGTCATCCCGCTGATGGAGGAGCGCGCCCGCAAGCTCGCCGCAGAGGGCTATCTGGTGATGATCACCGACTTCTACGGCGAGCCGATCGAGAGCTTCGAGGCTTCGTTCCCCGTCGCCGAGAAGCTGCGCGCCGACAACGCCTACTACCGCGCCCGCATCATCGCCGGGATCGATGCGCTACGGGGGCTCGCCGATGGCCTCAAGCTCTTCGCCATCGGCCACTGCATGGGTGGTCAGGCCGTCCTCGAAGCCGCCCGCGCGGGTGAGGATCTGGCCGGCGTGGTCAGCTTCCACGGCACCCTGCCGACCACTGCCCCGGCCCAGCCCGGCGGCATCAAGCCCCGCATCCTCGTCTGCCACGGCGATGCCGACCCGCTCGTGCCCCGCACGGATGTCGTCGCCTTCTGGGAGGAAATGGACGCGGCCGGCGCTGACTGGCACTTCCACAGCTACGGCAACGTGAAGCACGGCTTCACCGACCCGCACAGCCTGGACAAGGGCATGGCCTTCCTCGACTACAACGTCAGCGCCGATCGCCAGTCCTGGGCCTCGATGCTGTCGTTCTTCAACGAGATACTGGGCTGACCTCCCATTCCTCCCTGAGCTTGCTCGGGGAGGAATTTGCAAACAAAGCCCGTCATCCCCAACATCGTCATCCCAGCGAAGGCTGGGACCGCTGGCCGCGCAAAGCCCAACCCTCGACAGGGCGTTTGAACGATAGTTGGCCGTAACAGGCCAGCGGTCCCAGCTTTC
>NZ_BAAILP010000205.1:0-2396 GCF_054589055.1 Novosphingobium sp. 11B
AAGCTCAGCCTGAGCGGGATTGAGAGCAGGTCTTCAAATCCCGCTCAGGCTGAGCTTGTCGAAGCCCCATCGGTTCAAACCGCCAGCGGTCGAACGGAGAGGCAGACTTGAAGCACATCCCTTGGATCATCCTCGCGATTGTCGGCGCGATCTGCCTTGCGGTGCTGGCCGTGTCGCGCGGGGAGGCGGTCAATGCGCTGTGGATTGTGGTCGCGGCGGTGAGCTGCTTCCTCGTCGCCTATCGCTACTATGCGCTGTATATTGCGCAGCATGTGATGCGGCTGGATCCCGCCCGCGCGACCCCGGCGCTCACCCGCGCCGACGGGCTGGACTACGTCGCCACCGACCGGCGCGTGCTGTTCGGACACCACTTCGCGGCGATCGCGGGGGCGGGGCCGCTGGTGGGGCCGGTGCTTGCGGCGCAGATGGGCTATCTGCCGGGCACCTTGTGGATCATCTTCGGCGTCGTGCTGGCAGGCGCCGTGCAGGACTTCATGGTCCTGTTCATTTCGATGCGGCGGGACGGCAAGTCGCTGGGCGAACTCGTGCGCATGGAGATGGGCGCGGTTGCGGGGACCATCGCGCTGGCAGGCGCCTTCCTCATCATGGTCATCATCCTGGCGGTGCTCGCGCTGATCGTCGTGCGCGCGCTGGCGGAGAGCCCCTGGGGCATGTTCACCGTCGCCGCGACGATCCCGCTGGCGCTGGCGATGGGCATCTACACCCGCTGGATCAGGCCGGGGCGCATCGGCGAAGTCTCCGTGCTGGGCTTCGTCGGCTTGATCGCGGCGATCGTGTTCGGGCAGAACGTGGCCGCCTCTGAGATCTGGGGGCCGCTGTTCACCTTCACCCCGCAGACCTTGTGCTGGATTCTGATCGGCTACGGCGCGCTTGCTTCGCTGCTGCCGGTGTGGCTGCTGCTGGCGCCGCGCGACTACCTCTCCACTTTCCTCAAGATCGGGGCGATAACCGCGCTGGCCGTGGGCATCGTCGTCATGGCGCCGCCGCTGCGCATGCCCGCGCTGACGCAGTTCGTCGGTGGCGGCGGTCCGGCGTGGTCGGGCGCGCTGTTCCCGTTCTTGTTCATCACCATCGCCTGCGGAGCGGTGTCCGGCTTCCACGCGCTGATCGCCAGCGGCACCACGCCCAAGTTGATTGGCAGCGAGACCGACGCGCCCTTCATCGGCTACGGCGCGATGCTGATGGAGGCTTTCGTGGCGATCATGGCCCTCGTCGGCGCCTCGATCCTCGATCCGGGCATCTACTTCGCGATGAACAGCCCCGCCGCCGTGCTGGGCACCGACCCCGCCAGCGCCGCCCATGCGGTGACCGCGATGGGCTTCCCGGTGAGCGCCGACCTTCTGGTCCAGACCGCGCGCGACGTGGGCGAGCACACCATCGTATCACGCACCGGCGGTGCGCCGACGCTGGCGGTGGCGATGGCGGAGATCTTCAGCCATGTCGCGGGCGGCACGGCGATGAAGGCGTTCTGGTATCACTTCGCCATCCTGTTCGAGGCGCTGTTCATCCTCACCGCCGTCGACGCGGGCACACGCGCCGGGCGCTTCATGCTGCAGGACCTGATCGGCCTTGCGGTGCCCTCGTTCCGCGCGGGAACTTCGTGGCTTCCGGGCGTGGTGGCGACGGCGCTGTGCGTGCTGAGCTGGGGCTTCTTCCTCTATCAGGGTGTCACTGACCCGCTGGGCGGGGTGAACACGCTGTGGCCGGTGTTCGGCATCTCCAACCAGATGCTCGCCGCCGTGGCGCTGATGCTGGCGACGACCGTGCTGTTCCGCATGAAGCAGCAGCGCTATGCCTGGGTGACGGTGATCCCGACCGTGTGGCTGTTGATCTGCACGCTCAGCGCCGGTTCGCTCAAGTTGCTGTCGAGTGATCCGACCGTGGGCTTCCTCGCCCATGCCGCGAAGTTCGGCGCAGCGATCGAGGCGGGGACCGTGCTGGCCCCGGCCAAGTCGATGGAGCAGATGCAGGCGATCGTCTTCAACGACCGCGTCGATGCGGGGCTTTGCGCGGTGTTTCTCGCGGTGGTGGTGTCGCTGATGTTCTTCACCGTGCGGACGTGCCTCGCGGCCCTGCGTGAAGACCGGCCGACGGTGAACGAGAGCCCTGCGCAGATGGTCCCGGCGGAATGAGCATGCTGCGCCAGATGTTGCGCCTGATGGTGGGGCAGCCGCCTTACGAGGTCTACCTCGCCCACATGGCGCGCGCCCATCCGGATGCCACTCCGATGACCCGCTTGGAGTTCTTCCGCAACCGCGAGCAGGCGCGCTACGGCGGGGCGGGCGGAGGCAAGTGCTGCTAACTCTGTCCGTCATTGCGAGCGCAGCGAAGCAATCCAGGGCCGCGTAAACCGCCCTGGATTGCTTCGCTGCGCT
>NZ_BAAILP010000205.1:2543-39592 GCF_054589055.1 Novosphingobium sp. 11B
CATCTTCCGGCCTCCGAGCACAGCAGCAGCGCGGTGCCCACGAGTTCGTCCGGCTCCCCGCGCGAACGCAGCGCGCAGGTCATGTCGAGGAACTGGATGAACGGGGAATCGTCCGGAACCAGCAGCTTGCCCGCATCCGACTTGACGTTGCCCGGCGCGATGGCGTTGCAGGTGATGCCGTCCTTGCCCAGTTGCTTGGCCAGCGTCGTCGTCAGCCCCACCAGCGCCAGCTTGGAAATGCCGTAGAGCCCGATCGCCGGAAACGCCCCGCCGCTGGTCTGGTTGACGATCCGCCCGCCGCCGCGCGCCCGCATCGAGGGGATCACCGCGCGGGCGCAAAGCAACGCACCGTTGAGGTTCACCGCGAAGGCCCGGTTCCACGCCTCCAGGCTGACCGTCTCGCAATTGTCGTAGCTGATATCGACCATCAGCGCGGCATTGTTGACGAGGATGTCGACCCCGCCGAACGCCTCGCTCGCCGCCGCACCCATCGCCAGTGTCGAGGCTTCGTCCGCCACGTCCACGCGCACGCCGATCGCCTGGCCGCCCGCCGCGACGATCTCCTGCGCGACGGCTTCGGCACCTTCGCCGTTGAGGTCGGCGACGACCACTGCCGCACCCGCTTCGGCCAGCCCGAGCGCATAGGCGCGCCCGATGGAATTGCCGCGTCCGCCCGCGCCGGTGACCACCGCCACTTTGCCGTCCAGGCGGAACTGATCGAGGGAAAATGTCATCGTATGGTCCTTCAGCCTGCGGTGATGCCCGCGTCGATGGAGAGGCACGCGCCATGGAAACCGCGCCCGGCGTCCGACGCGAGGAGGACGATCATGTCCGCCACGTCCTCCACTTCGACGAGCCCGCGCATTCCCGAGAAGCGCTTGAGCAGTTCGAAGTCGCAGCCTTCCGGCGGCACGTAGTTCGCCGCGATGCCCGTCATCATGCCGCCGGGGGCGACGGCGTTGATGCGGATCGGCTGCTTCTGGAACTCCATCGCCAGCGCCTTGGTCATGCCAACGAGGCCCCACTTGCTTGCGCAATAAGCCGCAGCATAAGCCTCGCCGATATAAGAGGCGCAGGAGGCGACGTTGACGATTGCGCCCTTCGTTTCCAGCAAGTGCGGGATCGCCGCCTGCGCAAGGAAGAACGGCGCGTTGAGGTTGACGTCGATGGTCCGCTCGTATCGCTCGCGCGGCATCTCGGGCGTATTGGCGAGGTAGATCAGCCCGGCGACGTTGCACAGCGCGTCGAGCCGTCCGAAGGCGGCGACCGCGTTCGCGACGGCGGCATGGCAGGCGGCGGGGTCGGAAAGATCGGCGACTTCGCTGCGCGCCTCGGCCCCGCACAATGCGGCCGTTTCGGCGAGGCCCGGGGCGTCGACGTCGACCAGCCACAGCTTCGCGCCTTCCGCGCCCAGCTTCAGCGCGGCCGCGCGGCCGAGGCCGGAAGCGGCGCCGGTCACCAGCGCGACTTTGCCGGTGAGATTGAGGTTCTCGAAAATCATGGTGTCTCTCCGGTGACGCCCGCGGCGTCGAGGAACGGCATCGCCGCCAGCGCGAGCGGGTTGCCCGGATGCGCGATGGCGCCGAGCAGGCTCACGTCCTTGAACAGCAGGCTTCCGCCGTGCGCGAAGGCGGGCGGGGCGGGCAGGCGGGCGTAGACCTCGAAGCCGAAGCTGCGCCCGCTCGACGCCTGGATGAGGTCGGCGAGCGCCGCGCGGTCCACGCCCAGCCCCTCGGCGATGGCGAGCGCGCTATGGGCGAGGCCCATGTTGGCGGCGAGCAGCGCGTTGTTGACGATCTTGGCCCGCTGCCCGGCACCGGCCGGGCCGAGCAGCACGATCTTCGCGCCGAACGTGCGCAGCACGGGGAGAGCCTTGGCGAAAGCCCCTTCACTGCCGCCGCACATCACGGCGAGGCTGCCTGCCTCGGCCGCCGGGCTGCCGCCGCTGACGGGGGCGTCGAGCAGCAAGATACCGCGCTCCGTCGCCTGCGCAGCGAGCGCTTCGCAAGTCTGCGGCAGGATCGTCGAGTGGATCGCCAGCACGCTGCCGGGGCGCATGGCGGGCAGCAACAGGTCGCATACTTGCACCACGTCCGCGTCGTTGACCACGCAGACGCCGACATGATCGCAGGCCGCGCCGAGGTCCGCCACCGATGCCGCAGCCTTCGCGCCCTTTGCGGCGAACGGGGCGAGCGCCTCGGGCCGCCGCGCCCAGACGGTCAGGGCGTTGCCCGCCATCATCCGCATGGCGATCGGCGCGCCTTGCGAGCCGAGGCCGATGAAACCCACGTCAGCCATTCCAGGGGAGTCCTTTCTCCACTTTGGCGATCATCTCGATCACCACGGCGTTGATGCGCGAGGCCTTGGGCCAGCCCGCGTGGGTGCCGTACTGGAGGACGAACTCCAGCATTTCCTCGGGCTGGCAGTTGCCGCTCGCCATCGCGGCGTGGATGTGGCTGCGGATCGGGATATCGGCGCCGGATTCGCAGACGCCGACGAGGGTGATCCACCGCCGCGAGGGTTCGTCGAGGCCGCGCCGCCGCCACATCTCGCCGAAGACGAAGTTGTTGATGCCGACCAGATAGGGCGAGTTCGGCGGGCCGGGCGGGAAGGTCATGACCTTCGCGAATTCGGCATGGCCCTGGTCGTTGCGCTCCTGCGCGTCCCAGGGTTCGGCGCGGATCGGCGGCACTTCGGCGGGCGGCAGACCCAGCGCTTCGGCCACGCGGGTGACGGCCCGGTCGAGCCTGCCGCCGTTGCCCCAGCCCGAATAGACCGCGAGGTGGAGCGCCGCCTCGCGCAGTTCGGCGAGGGTCAGCGCGCCGGTGGCGAGCGCACCGCGCACGAAATCCTCGACCTGCCCGTCGGCCAGCCCGCAAGTCGCGGCCGAGGTCATGGCGACGAGGAAGCGGGCGCGGTGGGGCAGGCCGGGCCGGGTCCAGACCTCGGCGAAGACGAAGTCGCGCCAAGATTCCTCCAGCAGCGTGGTCGGGGCGGGGGCTTCGCGTCCGGTGACTTCGGCCTGTGTGGCGAGGCCGGCGGCGCTGCGCGCGGCGGGATCGAGCCGGGTCACTGGAGGTTGATCCACACGTTGCGCACCTGCTGGAATTCGCGCAGGCCCTCGATCCCGCCGAGGCGGCCGTGGCCCGAATGCTTCATGCCGCCGAACGGCACGCAGGGCGTCATCGCCTCGCCCGAGCCGTTGACCTGCACCTGCCCGGCCATCATCTGCCCTGCCACACGGTGCGCGCGGGCGAGGTTCGTGGTGTGGACATAGGCGCCGAGGCCGTAATCGGTGTCGTTGGCGAGGGTGATGGCCTCCTCCTCGCTGTCGAACGGCGTGACGACGATGACCGGGCCGAATACTTCGGTGCGGGCGATCTCGCTGCCGTGTGCCACGTCGGCCAGCACGGTGACCGGATAGAATGCGCCGCCCGCGTGATCGCCGCCCATGCGCGCGCCGCCGCAGACCACGCGTGCGCCCTCGGCGGTGCCGCGCGTCACCATGCCATGGATACGGTCCAGCGCGGCCTCGGAGATCACCGGGCCCATGATCGTGTCCATGGCGAAGGGATCGCCGACTTTCACATGGGCCGCCATGGCCTTGAGCATCTCGACGTAGGGTTCGTAGATCGCGCGTTCCACCAGCAGGCGGGTGCCGTTGACGCAGCCCTGCCCATTGGCGCTCACGGCCCCCGAAAGTCCGCGCTTGGCGGCCGCCTGAAGGTCGGCGTCGGCGAAGACCAGCACCGCCGACTTGCCGCCCAGTTCCAGCCCGACCGGCTTGAGCGATCGCGCGGCGCTGGCGAGGATTGTCTTCGCCGTCGCGCCGCTGCCGATGAACTCGATCTTGTCGATGCCGGGATGCTCGACCATTGCAGCGCCGACGTCCGCGCCGCCGGTGACGAGGTTGACGACGCCCGGCGGAAAGCCCGCCTGCCGGATCAGTTCGACCAGTTTCATGATCGACCACGGCGCGGTTTCGGGCGCTTTCAGCACAATGCAGTTCCCGGCGGCTAGCGCCGGAGCCATCACCATCGTCGCCGCGAACAGAGGGCCGTTCCAGGGGACGATCACGCCAATGGTGCCGTAGGGTTCATAGGCTACGTAGTCATGCGCGGGGCCGCCCCAGGTCGGCACGGTGCGGCCTTCCAGCTTGTCCGCCCAGCCGCCGAAGTAGCGGAACTTCTGCGCCGCATCCGCGCTCATGTGCGGGCCTGCGAGGAGGATCGAGCCATTTTCCGCGCTCAGTAGCGGGGACATTTCCGCCGCGCGTTCCTCGATCACCGAAGCGAGGCGCAGCATCAGGTCGCGGCGCTTGTCGCCCGGCATCGCGCGCCATGCGGGCTGCGCGGCGCGGGCGGCGGCGACGGCACGGTCGACGTCGTCGCCGCTCGCCAGGCGGATCTCGCGGGTGACTTCGCCGCTGGCGGGATAGACGTGAGCGAACGTCTCGCCACTGCCGGCGGCCTCGGCGCTGTCGCCGATCAAATGCGCGAATTCGGGCAGGGATACGTCGGGCAGGCGGAAGCCCATGGCTTTGCTCTCCTCTCCATCGGCGACTGCGCGCCGTTTGATGGAGTGGAGGCTATCGGCGTATAAATAAGCGGTCAATTGACTTGAATTGTGCGATTATCTCAAGATAAGCAGCATGAATTCCATATTATATGCCTATTATCGAGAAGACCATGTCGGTGAAGAAAGCCAGCCTGATCGTCCGTACCACCGGGGTGCTGCGCGAGAAGATCTACGCCGTGCCCGAGGGCGAGCGGATCGGTTCGCTGCACGAACTGGCGCGCTCGCTCGAGGTGGGGATCGTCACCCTGCAGCAGGTCGCGCGGGTGCTGGAGCATGAAGGGCTGCTCGAAGTTCGGCGCGGTCCGGGCGGAGGCTATTACGGCGCGCGGCCCGATGCGGCGGCGCTGGAGCGGGGGCTTCATTCCTATATGCGGATGAACCCGGCGTCCTACGAGGAGGCGCTGGACATGACCTCGCTGCTGTTCAACGAATTGGCGACTGCCGCCGCGCGCTGCACCGACGCGGGCTTGCGGGCCCGGCTGGCGGCGTTGGCGGAGACGCTTCCCGGCTGCACGACGATGGCGGACAGCGGGCGCTTCGAGATGGAGTTCCAGGAACTGCTGTTTCGCATGGTCCGCCGCCCGCTGTTCGAGATGCTGACGCGGGTGACGCTGCATTATTCCACCGCGCATACGGCCCCGGACCTCAAGGTCTTCGACGACGACGGTGCGGCATGGCGCGAGGGGCGCGGGCGGATCATCGCCGCGATCCTCGCCAACGATGCGGACCTCACGCGGTTCGAGGCCAACCGGCAGAACCGCGCGGTGGTGCGGGCCTATCTGGAGGCGAAGCCGCCGGTCAGAACCGGAAGCTGAGCCAGCCCGCGAGGAAATCCGAACTCTTGTACCCCGCGTCGGTCAGTGCCGCGCCGGCCTTCAGGTGCTCGTAGCGGCCGGTGAACGACAGGCGCGGCGTGATCGTCCACACCGCCTGCAGCCGCGCCAGTTCCGCGATCTTGCGCGCGGTGCCGTTCTGGGTGCCCGCGAAGGGCTGGCCGTTGGCGCGGTACACCGCGTCGTGGACATTGTCGCGCCAGGCGAACTCGTACTCCGCCAGCACGCGCACGTCCTTGACCGGCGAGAAGCTGACGTTCGGCGTCACCGCGCGCAAGTTCGAGGGCGTCAGGTAGAGCTGGTAGCTGTAGTAGATGTTGTTGCCGAAGGGCGAATAGGCGTTGCGCAGCTTGCCGTTCCCATATCCGCCGCCGCCGCTGGCATAGTCGAAGTGGACGCCGACGCGCGGCGCCGTCTTGCTCTTGCCCAGCCTGTAGGTCTGCGCGATGAACGCCTGCCAGGCGGAGATGTCCTGCGTCATGTAGTATCCCCACTGGCGGTTCACCGACCAGTCGAGGTTCACGCGGCCCACGTCTCCGCGCAACCACCCGCCCAGATACCAGCGCGTCGCCGGGCCGATCCGCCCGCCCCAGGCGCCGACGTCGTTGTGGCGCCGCCACAGGAAGGTGTCGAAGGCGAGGTTCGAATTGCCGAGGAACGTCCTGGGCAGCATCACCCCGACGGTGGCGCCGGAGAAGCGGCGCGCCGGATCGTCGACGTCGTCGCCGGTGCCGAGGTCGCCATAGGCCGTCGGGCGGAAGTCGAAGGCGCCGAAGCGCAGCTTCGATCCGCGCGCGTAGAAGCGCCAGCCGTTCATGGTGTAGCGGATCGTGTTGTTGTCACGCTGCGAGGCGAGCAGGTTGGGGCCGTCGGTGAATTCCTGGCGGCCGTAGCGCACGCCGACGTCGAATTCGCCGATGTCGGTGCGGGCTTCGACGAAGGACTGCTGGATCACCACGTCGTTGCGCAGCGTCGCGGCGGGCACGCCGAGGTTGCGGCCGGAGATGCCGCCGTGGGCGATCTCGCCGTAGAAGCGCAAGTGGGTGCCGATGTGGAGGTCGGCGCCGCCGACCACCCGGTTGATGTCCTGGCGCTGGGCCTCGGCCTCGCGCAAGTTGGGGTTGGTGGTCTGGTTGACGCGAAGGCGCAGTTCGCCGGACAGGGTCAGGTAGATATCGCCGTCGTCGTCGAGCGGGATGTACTTGAGCCGGTCGAGCGGGTCGTCGCGCTTGGCGGGATCGGCCTTTTCGGTCCAGTCCTCGGCCCAGCGGGAGAGGGCGTAGCCATTGGTGACCGCGCCGTCGCCGTTGTGGGCCTGGGGATATGCGGCATCCTGCGCATGCGCGATTCCAGCAGGCGTTATCAGGGCGAGCGAAAGGGTGGCGGCGCGCAGCCGCGAAGCAACAGTGCCCATGGGGCGACCTCTCCGTAGTTCTTGTTTTTAGCGTGCTTGCTTATTCGGCTGGGACGAGTGCCGGTTCGGGCAGGGCATGCCCGGAGAGCGCGGCGTCGAGGCGGGCGTGATCCAGCTTGCCCTCCCAGCGCGAGACGACGACGGTGGCGACAGCATTGCCGATGAAGTTGGTCAGGCTGCGGCATTCCGACATGAAGCGATCGACGCCCAGGATCAGCGCCATGCCCGCGACCGGCACGTCCGGCACGATCGAAAGCGTGGCCGCCAGCGTGATGAAGCCCGCGCCGGTGACGCCCGCCGCGCCCTTGGACGAGAGCATGGCGACGCCCAGCAGCAGCAGTTGCTGGCCCAGCGTCAGATCGACGTTGCAGGCCTGCGCGATGAACAGCGCCGCCAGCGTCATGTAGATGTTGGTGCCGTCGAGGTTGAACGAATAGCCAGTGGGAACGACGAGTCCGACGACGGCCTTGGGGCAGCCGGCGCGCTCCATCTTCTCGATAAGGGCGGGCAGGGCGCTTTCCGAGGATGAGGTGCCAAGGACCAGAAGCAGTTCGGCCTTGAGGTAGGCGATCAGCTTGAGGATCGAGAACCCGCACAGCTTCGCCACCGCGCCGAGCACGACGACCACGAACAGGATCGAGGTGAGGTAGAACGTCGCCACCAGCTGCGCGAGGTTGGCAAGACTGCCGACGCCGTACTTGCCGATGGTGAACGCCATGGCACCGAACGCACCGATCGGGGCGAGCTTCATCACGATCGAGACGAGCTTGAACACCACCATCGAGATGTCGTCGAGTAGCGAAAGCACCTTGTCGCCACGTTCCCCGATGGCGGCCAGCGAGCAGCCGAACAGGATCGCGACGACGAGCACCTGCAGGATGTTCTCCTGCGCCAGTGCAGAGACCAGCGTGTCCGGGATCATCGCATTGAGAAAGCCAAGCAGCGAGGTCTCGTGCGCCTTTTCGGCGTACTGGGCGACCTTGCCGGCATCGAGCGTGGCGGGATCGATGTTGAAGCCTGCGCCCGGTCGTACGACGTTCGCGACGGTCATGCCGACGATCAGCGCCAACGTGGAAAAGAACAGGAAGTAGGCGAAGGCTTTCGCCGCCACGCGCCCGACCGAGCCGAGATCGCGCATCCCGGCAATGCCGGTGACGATGGTGAGGAATATGACCGGGGCGATCACCATCTTCACCAGCTTGATGAACATGTCGCCCACCGGCTTCAGCGATTCGCCGACCGCCGGGTAGAAATGGCCCAGCAGTACGCCCGCAGTGATCGCGGCAAGAACCTGGACATAAAGGTGCGTGTACCAGCGCTTCGCAGCGACGGGCTGAATGTGCGACGGATCATACTGCATATGTCAAAAGCCTTCGTCATCCTCGGGACGCCGACGACACCCCGGGGGTGACGCTCGTGCCTAGGGTCAAAATGCCGCCCGTTTCATTGCGCGCAAAGACAAATTGCATTTTTGTAAATATCTTTAATATCAATGATATGAGGGTGACGTCGTTCACACCATGTCTGGAAATCTGCCCTCCTCATAACTGGATAGTGCAGAAACTTGCACATGAGGCCCTGTTGGCTTAGGCGGATTCGTGTGGTTCGATCGCGTTATCTCTGGTGGCTGGCGGCGGCGCTGGCTTGCGCTGCTGCGGTGGCATTCCTGACCGGACTTGCGGTGAGGCAGGCCGCGACCGCCCGTTTCGCGGCGCAGGCAGCCATCGACGCCCGGCTGCGGCAGGCACTGCTGGCGAGCGAAATCGCCCGGTTCCGGCTTCTTCCGCTTGCGCTGGCAGACGACCGCGATCTTGTCGCACTCGTCGCGGGCAGGCCGGGCGCCGAAGCGGTGATGAACGCCAAGCTGGAGAGACTGTCGCGCGATCTTGGCTCGCCCATCATCTACATCATTCGCAAGGACGGCCTGACCCTGGCCGCGAGCAACTGGCGCGATCCGCGCAGTTTCCTGGGCAAGGACTACAGTTTTCGTCCGTATTTCCGGGCGGCATTGCGCAGCGGGCTCGGTGAGCAGTTCGCGCTCGGTACGGTCAGTCATCGGCCCGGTCTGTTCTTTGCACGGCGGGCGGCGGGGGGCAGCGTCGTCGTGATGAAGATGGAGTTCGACCGCGTCGAGGCACAATGGCGCGAGGCGAACGGGGTTACTTTCGTCACCGATCCCAATGGAGTGATTTTGGTCACCAGTCGTCGTAACTGGCGTTACGCCGCGACGCGGCCGCTCCCGTCCGAACGCAGCCTGCGCGAACGCAAGCTCATCGGCGTCGGGAACCTTGGCCCAGTGCCTTTTCGCGAACATGACGGTGGACGCATTACCCTTCTGGGGGAGAAGGGCGACCATCTGCTCACTACCACGGCGGCGGATGCGCTGGGTTGGCGTGTCAATCTGGCGTTGCCGCTGCAAGGCGCGGTGGATGCCGTCGTGCGCGCCGCGCAGATCGGCGCGGCGCTGGTGACGTTGGCATTGTTCGCCTTCGCGGCCTTTGTGCGCGAGCGAAGCCGCCGCCGACGCGAGCACACCGCCCAACTCGAAGCCGCAGTCGCCGAGCGCACCATCGACCTGCGCCGGGAGATCGAGGATCGCGCCGCCGCCGAGGCTCACGCGGCGCAACTGCGCGAAGGGTTGCGGCAGGCCAACCGCCTTGCCACGCTCGGGCAGGTGACGGCGAGCGTCGCGCACGAGACGGCGCAACCCGTCGCCGCGATCCGCAACTATGCGTCCACCTCGCGGCAATTGCTGGACATGGGTGCCGAGGATGCCGTGCGTGATAATCTCTCGGCAATCGACCGTCTGGCCGAGCGTATCGGAGCAGTCACTGCCGAACTGCGCGGCTTTGCGCGCAAAGGTAGCCGTGCTGGAGGCCCGATCCCGCTGGCTGAGGTGGTCGAAGGCGCCTGCCTGCTCCTCAAGGAGCGCCTGTCGCGCGTCGTTTTTGTGGTTCCCGAGGTGCCGCCCGGCCTGTTCGTGTTCGGCGGGCACGTCCGGCTGGAGCAAGTGCTCGTCAACATCCTGCAGAACGCGCTCGAGGCGCTGGAAGGACGCGCCGACGCCCGGATCGAGCTTGCACTGGATGCAGGAGCGGAGAGCGTGCGCCTAACCATAAGCGACAATGGCCCGGGCATCGCACCGGAAGTCGCCGACCGCCTGTTCACGCCTTTCGCCACCAGTCGGCCGACCGGATTGGGGCTTGGCCTCGTCATCTCGAAAGACATCGTCGAGGACTTCGGCGGCACCCTGCAACTGGAGCCCTCCGACTACGGGGCATGTTTCGCGATCGTGCTCAGGCGCGCGCCATGAACGACCGCGCACCGGGACAGGCGAGGCGCGTGGCGCTTGTCGAGGACGATGCGGATCTGCGCATCTCGACGGCGCAGGTGCTGTCGCTTGCGGGCTTCGTCGTCGAGAGCTTTGCCGCTGCGCCACCCGCGCTGGAGGCCATCGACGCCGATTGGCCGGGGATCGTCGTGTCGGACGTCCGTATGCCCCATATGTCGGGGACCGAACTGTTTCGAGCGCTGCACGAGCGTGATCCGGACCTGCCGGTCATCCTCGTCACCGGGCATGGCGACGTGGCGATGGCGGTGGATGCGCTCAAGGCGGGGGCATGGGACTTCCTGACCAAGCCTTTCGATCCGCAGGCGCTGGTCGCGGCGGCCGACCGGGCGGCGACTGCGCGGGGATTGGCGCTTGATAACCGGCGGTTGCGCGCGGCGGCGCAGGGGGATGCTGCTTCGGGGCTGATCGGCGAGTCCGCCGCCATACGCCGCCTGCGCGAAATGATCCCGACCCTCGCCAATGCCGATATCGACCTGTTCATCGAGGGGGAGACGGGAACCGGCAAGGAACTGCTGGCGCGCCTCATCCACCGCGCAGGCAAGCGTTCGCGCCAGCGCTTCATGGCTGTCGCCTGCGGCGCGCTGCCCGAGGCGCTGGAGGATGAACTCTTCGCGCCGATGGGGGAGGCAAGCATCGCCTCGGTCGTGCGGGGCACGCTGTTCCTCGACGATATCGACCAGGCTTCGCGGCGCCTGCAGGCGCGGCTGACCCCGCTCGTCGAGGAGCGGGTGCTGCGCAGTCCCGGCGCGCGCGAGCCGCTGCCGCTGGACTTGCGGGTGATCGCGACGGGCGGGACGGACGAAGGCGACTTGTCCGAGAAGATCACGCCGGGCCTGTTCTATCGCCTTGCCGCGTTGCGCCTGCGGATGCCGCCCTTGCGTGAGAGGCGGGAGGACGTACCGGCGTTGTTCGCCCACCTCGCAGGAGCCGCCGCGACCCGGCTGCGGTTGCCCTTGCCGATGATGACCGGGGCCGTGCGGCACCATCTTTCCAGCCACGACTGGCCCGGCAACGTCCGCGAACTGGCCCATTTCGCCGAGCGCTTCGTGCTGGGGCTGGAGGATGCCGCAGCCGAGCCTGCAAGCGTCCCTGCCGGCGACACGCTGCCGCAGCGCCTAGATGCGTTCGAGCGCGATACCATCGTCGCGGCCGTGCTGGGTACGAAGGGAGAGATCGGCGCGGCGATCAAGCGGCTCGGCATCCCGCGCAAGACCTTCTACTACAAGGTTCACAAGCACGGGATCGACCTGGCGACGCTGCGCAAGGGCGGGCGCTGACGGGTTCGTCCGGACCGGCAGGCCGGTTCACGGGGCACTCCACCGCGCAATTGTTGCAGGGTGACAGGGACGCTGCGACCTTCTGAAATGCGTCGGCAAACCGATGGGGCCAAGGATCGGGTAGCCGAAGCCTGCAATGGAGGACGCCATGCTCCAAGGAGCGATTGAGCGGCTTGCCGACCCCGCGGTGCCGCAAAAACTTTGCTTTTTCTTCAACGCGCAGTTGCACCACGTCCTGCACGCGATGCCGCTTGCCATAGAACTTGCCCGCGATCCGCGCTTTGCGGTGGACGTCGTTGCGATGACGCACGATCATATCGCGATGGCGCGCGACATAGCGCGGCGGCATGGGGCTTCGACGATCCGTTTCGTGCAGGTCGAAGGGCCGATGCTCTCTGCCTTCACGCGACTGGCAGGTTCCGCCACGCCGCCCAAGCTGGTCGCGCTCGCCGCCGCGCGGGGGCGGCTTGCCGAATATGATGCGATCGTGGTGCCCGAGCGCACTTCGCTGCTGCTGCGGCATGCCGGATTGAAGCGTACCTGCTTCATTCACACCTGCCACGGCGCCGGTGACAGGGCGGTCGGCTACGACCGCCGCATCCGCCAGTTCGACTTCGTTCTTCTGGCCGGTGACAAGCAGCGTCGCCGCATGCTGGACAAGGGCCTCATTCGAGAGGGCCACTATGCCGTCGTCGGCTACGGCAAGTTCGACCTGACCCGGGATCGCGCGCCCGCGCGGCTGTTCCCGCAGGATCGGCCGGTGGTGCTGTACAACCCGCATTTTTCCCCGAAGCTGTCGTCATGGCCGGGCATGGGTCTCGACGTCGTGCGCCAGTTCGCCGAGGACGGGCGCTTCAACCTGATCGTGGCGCCGCATATCCGGATGTATGACGGTCGCCGTCGCCGCGAACGGATGGAACGCCGGTTGGAGGAATTCTCCCGTCTGCCGCACGTCCATATCGATCTCGGCAGTGCGGCGAGCGTCGATATGAGCTATACCCGGATGGCCGCGGTTTATCTGGGTGACGTCAGCAGCCAGATCTACGAATTCGTCGTGCGGCCGCGTCCCTGTCTGTTTCTCAACGCGCATGGTGCCAATTGGCAGGGCAATCCGAGCTATCGGCACTGGCATTACGGCCCCGTTCACGAAGACGCGGATCATATCGTTGAAAAAGTCGCCCATGCCATCGCCTCGCACGGCGCTTATGCCGCAGTCCAGCAGAAGGGGATCGAGGATACTTTCGACCGCGAGGGGCGCAGTGCATCGGAGCGGGCGGGACGGGCGGTCGCGGATTACCTGACCTCACGCCTCAGACACGGGACCATGCCGCGGACGACGTCGTTCGGCTTTGGTCGCGGGAGTGCGCTCGCCCATGAATGATGCTGCTGCCATATGGCTCGTCGCGCGGGTTCACGCGCCGGACGAAGGCGGGGTGCAGACGTACGTTGCACAGGTTGCGCGCGCCTATGCGCGCGGTGGGCGACGGGTCACCGTTTTCGCAAAGTCTTCGGCAGGGCCGCGCCGGATAACGGAGGATGACATCACTCTTGTCGATGTCGGCCCGGGTGCGCAAATGATGGTCTATCTACGGCTCGCAATAGCCATGATACGCGCATGGATGGCCGGGGCACGCCCTTGTGTGATCCATGCGTGCACATGGCGCGCGGCGATACCGGCCCTCCTGTTTCCGCGCCCGCTTATCGTCACCGTGCACGGGCGAGAAGTCGGCCGTCCCTCGAAGGGAGCATTCCGGTTGATGCGTGCGGTGCTGGCGCACGCGACGCGGATCATTGCGGTCAGTGACGCCACGCGCCGCCTGTTGCTCGCTCGTGCGCCGGACCTTGCCGCTCGATGCGCTATTGCCTGGAATGGCGTGGTCCTGCCGGTAGAGGAGAGGCAGGAGCCCGCCAATGCCCGGCCGCGCGTCATGACGGTGTGCCGTCTGGTCTCTCGCAAGAATGTGCCCGCCGCCGTGCATGCGGTTGCCAACTGCCGGAACGAAGGCGTGGCGCTCGATTACGCGGTGATCGGTCGCGGTCCTGACGAGGATGCCATTCGCGCGGCGTTGGAAGCCGCTGGGGCCGCAGCCGGGAGCGAACTGGGCATTACGGTGATGACCGGATATGTCGAGGATGCGGAACTGGCGGAGCATCACCGGACCGCCGACATATTCCTTCATCCACAGATCGCGCTGGAGGACGGCGCGGAGATGGAAGGCTTCGGTATCAGTGTCGCCGATGCGATGGCGCATGGCATCGCCTGCATCGTCGGCCAGGACGGGGGGCCGGGCGAACTCGTGCGCGACGGCGTGACCGGGCTGGTCGTCGATGGTCGCGATCCCGGAGCGGTCCGCGCCGCACTGGCGCTGCTCGCGCGCGATGCCGTCTACCGGTGCCGCCTTGCCGAAAACGGTCGCCTGTTTGCGCGCGAGAATTTCAGTTGGGATCGCCACTGCCGCCTCGCCCTCGAAGGTCTGGTGGCCGATGGGGTCGAAGAGGATGACCGTCAGCAGGAACAACTCACGCCTTCGTTGAATTAGCATCGACGGGCGCGATTGCGGCTCGTTTCGGACCGGGCGGGGTTGAACCGCTCCATCCGAACCGGCTAAGGCCAGTCACGGGGGCGCTTTGGTCTGAAACAACGACAGGATTCCGGCTTTTTGCGCAAGAGATCGCCAATGCGCCGCATTTCGCGCATTTCCCGCAGCATCGGGCTGTTCGTTTCGCCATTCATGCTGGCTGCCCCTGCGCTGGGTGATCCTGCGCCGTTCGAACTGTCCGGACCGGACCTGAGTATCGAGGTCACACGCGGCGGGCAAACCTTGCCGATTTCGCGCGTGCCCAGCCTTGCAGTGGGTGACAAGGTGGTGGTCCATGGCGCCTTCCCGGAAAGCCAGGGCGCCAATTTCGTGCTCATGTCGGCCTTCCTGCGCGGTGCGACGAACCCTCCTCCCAAGGACTGGATCGACCTTGCCCGCACCTGGAAGGAGAAGGAAAAGGACAAGGCTCTGACGCTCACCGTCCCGCGCGATGCGCGGCAGATGGTGCTGCTCATGGTACCCGAGACGGGCGGAGCCGAAGGCGTCCTGATGGATGCTGTTCGCGGCAAGCCGGGCGAATTCGTGCGCGCCAGCCAGGACCTGAACCAGGCCTCGCTCGACCATTCGCGCCTCAATGCCTTCATGGCCGCGATCCGCGCGCAGGACGATAGCGGGCCGGAGTATCTGCGCACCGTCGCGCCGGTCCTTGCCAGCAGCCTGTCGATCAAGTTGCAGGAGGATTGCCTGAACAAGGTGATCCAGTCTCAGGCTTCCTGTCTCGTGGAGAACCGCGATTCTCTGGTGCTCACCGACGTGCATACCAGTTCACTGGCGGAAACGATCACCGGCACGCCGACCGACCTTGCGCTCCAGCTTGCCAACACGCGTGAGGGCGGAGCGGGGTATTACAGCGCCTACATTGCGGTCGCGCGCGATGTGGCGAAGATCTTCGGCGCGTTCAACAATCCGCAGTTCAACTATCTGCCGACACTGACGGTGCGCAATGCGGATCGCATGTCGCTTCTGCTCAATGCGGCGCCTTCGTTCGAGAAGCCAAAGTCGGTGATGATCGCGGCGATGCCTGCGGTCGAGGCGGATATCCCCCCGCAGCTGCGCAGCACGGCCAAAGGGCCGATCTGCATGGCGCAAGGCGCTGTACTGCCGGTGGAGGGGGCCCCGCTGGTGTTCTCGACCGACTTTGCCCACGACATGAAAGTGCGCTTGACGTCTGCCTCGGGGCAGGTGCTCGAAGTGCCTGTCAAGGCACGCGCGGACAAGGGCGGCTACGTCCTCGCCGCCGATACGCTGCCGGCCGCTTTCGCCGGAGACGTGCGCGGCCATCTCCACGGCATCTGGGGGTTCGCACCTTTCGACGGGCCTGATTTCCTGCTCCAGCGCGCGGGAGGAGGTGCCTGGAAGGCGGCCGGCGATGCCGACGGCCTGATCGTGGGGCGCGACAACGATGTCGCGCTCGAAGGGACGGCTCCGGGTTGCGTCGAGGAAGTGACGCTGCGGCAGGGTAACGGTGCGGGAAGGCCGCTCAAGTTCAAGGCGCAGGAAGGGCGGCGCCTGAACGTTACCGTCCCGCTGACCGATGCTGCGGCCGGTGACGTGCGGCTGGAGATTCGAGAGCGCGGAATGGCGGATGAGCAGACGGTCACCTTGCGTGCCCGCGTGCAGGCCAGTCGGCTTGAAGCGCTCGAACTGCATGCAGGCGACGTGCAGGGCTTCTTGACCGGCCAGCGGCTGGATCAGGTGCGTTCGGTCATGCTTGGCACGGTTGAATTCCGCCCTGCAGAACTGACGCGCGAAGGCGGCAGTGACCGCTTGCACCTGATCGCGCAAGGGGCAGGCAAGGTTCCCGGCACGGCGCCTGGGGACACGGCGCCCGACAAGGCTACCGTACGGCTGGAGGACGGGCGCAACCTGACGCTGCCGGTGCGTATCGCAGCGCCGCGCCCTCAGGTGGCGCTGCTGCAGCGCACGGTCTACCCCGGCCCGGCGGTGCAGGGGACGAAAACGCTGGATATCGGATCGGGCGATCTGCTGCCGGACAACGGCGAGATGGTTTTCTCGCTCAAAGCCGCCGGCGCGGCGCGTTTCGGTGCAGGTTCCGCCATCGAGATCGCCCAGGTGCAAGGAGAGGCCATTGCCCGGCTCGAAATCGGCAAGGGTCTCAGTCTGGAGAGCCCGGAAGTCGTGGTGGCGACGCTCAGGGCAGCCGACCTGCCCCCCGCAATGTTCGGTGCGATCCGCCTGCGCTTCGTGAGCAAGGCGGCTGACGGCCGCGAGGAACGCGGAGACTGGATGCCGCTCACCACCGTCGTGCGCTTGCCGCGTATCGAGAGCGTCACGTGCGAGGGGCAGGATGGACCATGCACGGTTGCCGGGCGCAACCTGTTCCTGATCGATGCCGTGGCTGTGGAGGACGGCTTTGCCAAGCCCGCGACCGTGCAACCCGGCTATACGGGGCGGACGCTCCAGGTCAGCGGTCGTCCCGCTGACGGCGCGCTGCGCCTGCGCCTGCGCGATGCTCCCGCCAGCGTGGTAAAGCTCGCGCTCGACAAGTAGGGCTCAGCGTCCGAGCGCGACCAGCCGGTCGGGGCCGAGCAGGGCGCGGTTCGGACAGCCGAGTTGCGCCATCGCCGCTTCCAGCTCCGTGCGCAGCAGGTGGATCATGTGCGCGATGCCGGGCATCCCGGCCACCGCGAGAGCATGCATCTGCGGCCTGCCGATGAGCACGGCGCTCGCACCCAGAGCCAGTGCCTTGACCACGTCGGTCCCCATGCGCACGCCGCCGTCGAGCAGCAGCGGCACGCGGCCTTGCGTGGCTTCGGCGACGGTCTGGATAAGATCGACAGGGCTTGGCAGGCCGTCGAGAACACGGCCGCCGTGGTTGGAGACGATGAGGGCGTCGGCGCCCTCGTCAACAGCGCGGGCGGCATCCTCGCCCAGCAGCAGGCCCTTGACGAGGATCGGCAGACGGGTCGCTTCGCGCAGCCACGCAAGGTCGTCCCACCCCGGCGCCGCATCGGAGAGCGGGGTGCCGAGCAGGATCCGGCCACCGGGCACGGAAGTCTGGGTCGGGCGCGGCATTCCGGCCAGATTGACCGCATCGACGCCCGGCGGAAGCCTGATCCCGGCGGGCTTCAGCGCCGCATCGACGGTCAGGACGATGGCCTCGTAGCCGGCCGCCTCCGCCCGGCGGACGAGTTGCAGGCTGTGCTCGCGCTCGGGCTGGAGGTAGAGTTGGAACCACAGTGGAGCGGGCGCCTTGCCGAGATCGCGGGCGATGGCATGGGCGGCCGCGGCGATGTCCTCCAGCGGCACGCTCGACAGCGTGCTGACGACCATGCCGGTATCGAGCGCGGTGGTGGCGCGGACGCAGGCAAGTTCACCCTCGGAGTGGGCAAGGCACTGGTAGGCCAGCGGGGCCAGCAGGATCGGCGCGGCGTGGCGGCGGCCGAGCAGGTCGATCTCGGTGCTGCCGTCGAGGGTCGCCATGGCGCGGGGGAGCAGGCCGATGCGGTCGAAGGCGGCGCGGTTCTCGGACACCGTAATCTCGCGGCCCGCGCCTTCCTGGATGTGCCGCCAGACCTCGGGCGGCAGGTGGGCTTCGGCGCGTCGCTCGTAATCGGCAAGGGTGCGCAACTCCGCGGGAATGGCGGAAAGCGGTGGCTGCGGGCTCACGTCGCCGACCACTGGCGCAGCAGGTTGTGGTAGACTTGGGTGAGGGTATCGATCGAGGCATGCTCGGGATGGTCCGTCGCGACAGACTGGATCGCGCCGTCCAGTTCGAACATCAGCCGCCGCTTCTCGGGCGAGGCGACGAAGCTCTGGGTCCAGAAGAACGAGACGAAGCGGACGCCGCGCGTCACCGGCATGACCCGGTGCAGGCTGGAGCCGGGGTACACGATCAGGCTTCCGGCGGGCAGTTTGGCCGTGTGCGTACCGAACATGTCCTCGATAATGAGTTCGCCGCCGTCGTATTCCTCGGGGTCGGAGAGGAACAGGGTGCTCGAAACGTCGGAGCGCAGGTGCTCGCCGGTTCCGGGGATCGGGAAGATCGCGTTGTCGACGTGATTGCCGTAGTGGCCGCGCCCGTCGTAGCGGCTGAAACGGGGCTGCAGGACGCGGGCGGGCAGGGCGGCGGCGATGAACAGCGGGGTCTGCGCCAGCCGGGCGAGGACGCGGTCGGCCAGTTGCTTGGCGAGGGGATGGTCGAGCGGTAACTGCTCGTTTTCCTTGACTTTTGCGGCGCGGTGACCGGCGGTGGCGCGGCCGTCCGCCCAGTCGGCGGCTCCCAGTGCACTGCGGATTTCGCGCACTTCGGCGGCGTCGAACAGATCGGGGATTTCGATGACCATGGTGTCTCTATTCGCGCAGTCAGGTGATGCTGACAATGACCTGCATCAAGCCGGAACTTCGTCCTCGGCCTCGATCATGGCGGCAAGGGCGGGGCTGATCCATTCGGTTGAGCCGGTGCCATAACGGCACGTAGAGCGTACATAAAGGCACTCACGGGTCGCCAAGGCGTGCACGGCGGCAGGCGAGAGCACGCTGAACGCGGTAGCCCAGGCGTCTGCGAGCATAGCGCTGGAGTGGATCACGCTGACCGCCATGGCATGCTCGACCGGCATTCCACTGTGAGGATCAATCGTGTGGAAACCGCGTACGTAATCGCCCGAGGTCGCCACTGCCAATTGGTGCAGCGCGACCCGCAACGGGGCGACGTCCTGCGTCGGCGTTTCGAGGTCCACCCACCACGGGTCGCCATCGGGACGCAGGCCGCGTCCGACCAGTTCGCCGCCGATCTCGACGAGCGCATGGTGACAGTCCATCCCGGCGAGCAACGCGGCCAGCGCATCGACGGCGTAGCCTTTGGCGATGCCCGACAAGTCGAGCCGCAGGCCGCCGGGCTGGCGCAGCCGCCGCGTGTCCGGCTCGTAGACGAGGCGTAGGAAGCCGGAGGCCGTGCGCGCCTGCTCGATCTCTTCGGTGGTGGGCGGGCGGTCGATCGTTACCGGACCATGGCCCCAGGCATCGACGAGCGCGCCGATCGCGGGATCGAAGGCCCCGGCCGACTGCTCGGCCACGGCGAGGGCGGCTTCGATCACCGCGCTGAAGTCGGCGGGAAGGGTGAACCATTCGCCTGCGCTCGCCCGGTTGAACCGGCCCAGCACCGAATCCGCACGCCAGTGGCTCATCTGCGCGAGGATGTCCTCGAGCCGCGCCTCGATCGCGCGGCTCGCCGCGTCCCGGTCAAAGCCGGGGGGCGGGGCGAGCCGGATGCGCCATGTCGTGCCCATGGTCTCGCCGCCCAGTTCGATCACCCGCACGCCCTGCCGCCATGTGGCGAGCGAGGCTGCGTCGATTTCAAGAGGAACGGCGAGGCGCATGGGTGGCAGGCTCAGGACGTCGTCAGGGCGCGACGACTTCGAGCGTGGTAGTGAAGGACATGCGGCGGGCGCTGGCCTTCTTGTCGGCGGGCTTGGTGTCTTCTACGCTGGCGTTCAGCCAGTACCAGCCAGCGACCGGCCACTTGACCTTGACGACGCCGTCGGGGCCGGTGGTCAGTTCCTGCGCATCTTCGGCCGCGCGGTACTTCTTGCCGCCGGGGACGACTTCGACCTTGATGCCGGCGGCGGGCTTGCCGTCGATCAGGAAGCGGAAGCTGCCTTCCTCGTCCGAGACGAGTTCGTCGGGGTGCGTGACCGGATCGAATTCCAGTCCCTTGCCGGTGAGGGCGACCTTGCTCGGCTCGCCCGCAGTGACGTAGACGAAGTTGCGCGAGGTCACTTCGGTCAGCTTGATGTCGGTAGCGTTGGCGGGGATGTCGGCTACGGTCTGCACCATGCGCGGCGGCTGGCCACCCGGACCTCCGGGGCCGCCGGGACCACCGGCCGGAGGGGCTCCGGCAGGTGCGCCAGCGCCCGGAGCACCCGGACCGCCCGGTGCGCCCTGCGGACGGCCACGACCGCCCACGCGCCATTCCTCGGTACCGACCTTGAAGGTGCCCATCACCGAGGCGCGCTCCATGCCGATCTTCCAGGTGCCCGCCTTGTTCAGCGCGACGTCGAAAGTGCCGCGATGGCGGCCCTTGGACGCGTTCTCGACTTTGCCGTCAGTGCCGTCGGGCGCCCAGACCGAGACTTGCGCCGGGTCCATGGCGACATGGTCGGGGTAGAACAGGTCGTTCGACACCGCGGCGTCGACGGTGACATATTCGTTGGTGCTGGCGAGCGTGCTGGTCGAGGGCAGCAGCCACATGCGGTGCGCAAGGGCAGGCGTCGCCAGCATGGAAGATGCCGCGGCGGCGATCAGGATCGAGCGGAAGCGCATTCGTATTCCCCTGTTATATAAAGTGAAAGTAGTCGGATCAGCGGATGGTGACGGTGCCCAGCTCGGTCTTGCCCGAGACGGAACCACCCTTGCCGCCGACCGTGAACGGCACGGAAACCAGTTCGCGCCCGCCGGTCTCGCGCGCGGCCTCGACCTTCAGGACGTAGTCGCCCTTGGGGAGGTTCGCGGGAATGGCGACGGTGTAGCTGCCGGGCGCGCGGGTCGCGCCGCTGATGCCGTCGGCGGGCAGCTTCAGCGAGCGGCCGCCCTTGCGCCACCAGGTGCGCAAGTCCGCCAGCCACTTGGTGCCCGGTTCCGCGCCGCGCTTCTTGCCGTCGAACCACACGAAGAGGGTGCGGGCATCGCCGCCGGCGACGGGCTCGACCCAGCCTGCGACGTAGGGGCGGTGGTATTCGGCCACCTTGATCTGCGGGACGGTGACGGTGACCGACGCGGCGAGCGCGGGCGTGGCGGCAAGAGCGGTTGCAGTGCCGGCGGCCAGCGCGGGCAGGATCTTGGATCGGGTCATCACGGGCTTTCTCGTCAGTGGATGAAAAGGAGGGCCAGCAGCAGCGGGATCAGCAGGCTCAGGCCCACCATCGGCCAGGTCATCGGCCGGTGCTTCGCGTGAAGCTGGAGCAGGAACAGGCCGGTGATCGTGAACACGAGACAGGCCACGGCGAACAGGTCGATGAACAGGGACCACGCCGCGCCGCTGTTGCGGCCCTTGTGCAGGTCGTTGAGGTAGGAGATCCAGCCCCGGTCGGTGACTTCGGCCTGCACCTCGCCTGACGCGCGATCGATGCTGACCCAGGCGTCGCGGCCGGGGCCGGGCATGGCGACGTAGACTTCGTCCTCGGCGGTCCAGTCCGCCGCGCGGCCCGAAGGATCGAGCGGAACCGCCGCCGCGACCGCCTTCGCCACTTCGGCGGGCAGTGGATCGGTGCGGTCTCCGCGGGCAGGCAGTTTCGCCAGCAGTGCCACCGGCAGCTTGCCCTGGCTCTGCGTCACCGAAGGCTCCGCGCCGATCGAGGCGGCGTGGTTGAGCGTGATACCGGTCGCCGCGAACAGCAGCATGCCCACCAGCGAAATCGCCGCGCTCACCCAGTGCCAGGTGTGCAGCTGCTTGAGCCAGAAGGCGCGGGCCTTCTTGTTCTTCTTCTTTTTCACCGCGGGTTTCGGTTTCGCGAGATGCGAAGACGCCGTGGTCGCGCGATTGGCGGTATTCGACGCTGCGTCACGCATATCGTCGGCGTGGCGGTCTCGGGCGTCGGCAACTTCCAAAATGTCGCATCCTTACAAATGTCGGATTTCAAATATCGGTAAAGGGCGCCCTTCGGCGAAACGTGCCGCCACACGTTGCTGTGATATCGAGTGCCCTCTGGACGACGAGCTGCTTAGTGTATATGCAAATCACTCGCAATAGTGGTTGGCAGGAGATTACAATTGGCGACAGTTGCCGCGATCGCACCGGACGAACTCGCGTTCGCACCGGTTTCGGCCGTTGCGCATGAGCCGTTGCCCCATTCGGCTTCGACTGGCGAATCACTTTCCGCGACTGGCGCGGACCGCTCGGTCTATCGTCCGGCAAGGGCGAACCCGGTCGCTCTGCTGGCGTCGGCGGGAATGATCCTGGGCATGGCTGCGTGTCTGGCGACGCTCAATATGGTGGCGTCGCACAAGGAAAGGGCGCATCTCACCACCGTCGACGTGCAGGAACTGGACGTCACGCCTCCACCGCCGCCCGAGCCGACGAAGCTGGAGACGCCGCAGGCCGCCGTCACCCAGACGGTCGTACCCAAGCCGATGATCGAACTGCCGAGCCCCGGGCCGCAGCAGGTCATGGTGGACGCGCCGCCGCCGCCCGCTCCGCCCAGCATGACCAGCGAAGGCGTCAAGGTAAGCGCGCCGCCCTCGGTGGCGCCGCCAGCCGCGACGACGCTGGAAGGCGGCGACCTTTCGAGCAAGGTGCTGTTCGCCAAGCCGCCGATTTACCCGGTCGATGCGCGGCGCGCGCATGAGCAAGGCACGGTGAAGCTACTGCTGCTGGTCGGCAGCGACGGGACCGTGAAGGATATCCAGGTCGTATCGAGCAGCGGCAGTTCCCGGCTCGACGGAGCGGCGCTGCGCGCAGTGAAGCACTGGCGCTGGTCGCCGATGATGAGCAACGGTGCGGCGACTGCGGTGCGGGGCTACGTCACGATCCCGTTCGTGCTCACCAACGTCTGAGAGGCGTCAGTCGCTTCCCTGCAGCGCGGCATGCAGGGTCGCCATCGCCTGCTCCAGCTGGGTAGCGCTGTAGGGTTTGTCCAGCCGCACCGTGGGGCGATGCTCAAGGTCGGGCTCGAAACCGCCGCTGGCGATGGCGACCGGCACCTCGCGAGATGCGAGTTCGGCGATGATCGGGTCCGCTTTTTCGCCCGCAAGATTGAGGTCGATCACGGCAACATCGTATTCGCCGGCGCAGGCGGTTTCGAGCGCGGCGGAGAGGGTCGCGAAAGGTCCGACGACCTCGCAGCCGAGGTCCGTCAGCATTTCCTCGAGCAGCATCGATACGAGAAACTCGTCCTCGGCAACCAAAACCCGCATTCCGTCGAATCGAGGCGTCTCGTCAGGCATGGTGCCACTCTGGAAATTGCGTTCGCGACAACGCCTTGCGCGGCAAAGCTATTGCCAGCCGATTGCGGCGTAATCAAGCGGCCATTCAGCTCTCGATGATTTCGCGTATCCGTCCGGCGAGCATGTCCATCGCGAACGGCTTGGTGATCATCGCCATGCCCGGTTCGAGGAAGCCCGAAGCCAGTGCCGCGTTCTCCGCATAGCCGGTCATGAACAGCACTTTCAGACCCGGCCGACAGGCGCGCCCCGCGTCGGCGACCTGACGGCCGTTGAGCCCCGGCAGGCCGATGTCGGTGACGAGCAGGTCGAGGCGCTCGTCCGACTCCAGGATGGCAAGTCCGGAGGGACCGTCGGCAGCCTCGATCGCCCGGTAGCCGAGGCCGTCGAGCACTTCGAGGATCAGGGCGCGTACGACCGGTTCGTCCTCCACCACCAGCACCACTTCGCCATCGCGTGCGGTAGGCAGCGCCAGCGGTTCGCGGGCGTCCGTGGCCGCGGCGTCGGTGCCGAGATGGCGGGGGAGGAACAACTTGATGGTGGTGCCGACGCCTTCCTCGGAATAGATCCGCGCATAGCCTTCGGACTGGCGCGCGAAGCCGTAGATCATCGACAGCCCAAGGCCGGTGCCTTGGCCCATCGGCTTGGTGGTGAAGAACGGCTCGAAGGCGCGCGCGGCGGTGTCGCGGCTCATGCCGACGCCGGTGTCGCTGATGGCGATGCACACGTATTCGCCTGGCTCCACGTCGCGCTCGCGCGCGGCGTAGCGGTCGTCGAGGTGAGCGTTGCAGGTCTCGATGGTCAGCTTGCCGCCCTGCGGCATGGCATCGCGCGCGTTGATGACGAGGTTGAGGATGGCGCTTTCCAGCTGGTTGGGATCGCAGCGCGTCAGCCATAGCCCGCCCGCCAGCACGAAGCCGAGCTCGATATGCTCGCCGAGCGTACGGCGCAGCATGTCCTCCATCGAGGCGATCAGCGGATTGCTGCGCACCGGGCGCGGGTCGAGCGGTTGGCGGCGCGAGAAGGCGAGCAGGCGATGGGTCAGTGCCGCCGCCCGCTCCGCCGAGGTCCGTGCACCGCCCAGCCAGCGCTCGAGGTCCTGCGTGCGGCCCTGCGCGAGCCGGGCGTGCATCATGTCGAGGCTGCCGGTGATGCCCTGCAGCAGGTTGTTGAAGTCGTGCGCGATGCCGCCGGTCAGCTGGCCGACGGCCTCCATCTTCTGGCTCTGGCGCAGGGCTTCCTCGATGGCGCGCTGCTCGGTGATGTCGCGCCCGATCGCATGGATGCGGCGGTCATCGGGCACGGCGGTCCAGGCGATCAGGCGGAAGTCGCCGTCCCTGGTGCGATAGCGGTTCTCGAACGCGATCGTGCGGCGTCCGCTGGCGAGCTTGGCGACTTCGGCGGCGGTCGCCTCGAGGTCGTCGGGGTGGACGAAGGAGGCGATGCGCTGCCCGAGCATTTCCCCTTCATGCCAGCCCAGCAGCCGCTCGCCGGAGGGGTTCACCGCGGTGATCACGCCCTCGAAGTCGCAGACCAGCATGAGGTCGCGGCTGATCGTCCAGAGGCGGTCGCGGTCCTGCGCGAAGGCGGCCTCGGCCTGCTTCTGCGCCTCGATCTCGGTATTAGTGCCGATCCACGCCGAGATCGCGCCATGCGCGTCTTTGAGCGGCATGGCGCGCGAGAGGTGCCAGCGATAGAGCCCTTCGCAGTCGCGCAGGCGCAGTTCGGTATCGTAGACCTCGCCCGTCGCGACGGCCTGCGCCCAGCGCGCTATGGCGGTCTCGCGGTCTTCCGGGTGCACCAGCCGAGCCCAGCCATCGCCGTCGAGGCTGCCCCGGGGCTCCCCGGAATAGGCGTAGGCGCGTTCGTTGAACCATTCCATCTTACCGTCGGCCCGCGCGGTCCAGACTTGCGTGGGCAGGTTCTGGGCGAGGGCGCTGAACTGAGCTTCGCTCTTTTCCAGCGCCAGCTGGGTGCGCTTGCGCTCGGTCACGTCGCGCACGGCGCCGATCATCCGCACCGGCTTACCGGCGGTGTCGAATTCGAACTCGGACTTGCGCGCGATCACGCGCTCTTCGCCGGTATCGGGACGACGGATGCGATATTCGACGTCGAGCGCCGCATCCGCCGAATTGCGCCGGGCATGGTTGGACGAAAGGTGGCGGTCCTCGGGAATGATGATGCTTTCGAGCACCCCGGCGCTTACCGCACCGGTCTGCGGCGCGCCGAACAGGCGGTAGAACTCGTCGGTCCCGGTTATCGTGTTGGCGACGATGTCGACGGAGAACAGACCCACGCCGCCTGCGACCTGTGCGCGGCTCAACTGCTCGGCGCTGAGGCGCAGGGCTTCCTGCGCATCGTGCTCGAAGGTGCGGTCCCGCATGAGCTTGACGAAGCCTGTCGGCCGACCATCGCCGTCGCGCAGCGGGGTCATCTCGCTCAGCCCCCAGAAACGCCCGCCGGTCTTGCGCAGATGCCAGCGGGCATCGTGAGCGCGGCCGGTGTCGAGCGCTTCCCGGCGCTTGGCGGCAGGTCGCCCGGTCGCCCGGTCCTCGGGGGTGAAGAACATGTCGATCGGCTGGCCCAGCATTTCCGCCTCGCTCCAGCCGAGCATCGCCGCCGCGCCGGCGTTCCAGAGCGTGATGCGTCCGTCGAGATCGGTGGCGACGATGCCATAGTCGATCGCGCCATCGAGAATCTGGCGATTGTAGGCCTCGCGCTCGCGCAGTTGCCCTTCCGCACCGACGCGCTGGACATGCGCCCAGGACCGCTCCGTCACCTCGCGGATGATGCCCAGTTCGTAAGGGGTCCAGTGGTGGGCCCGGCTGTCGTGGATGGCCATCAGCGCGGTGAGGCGGCCTTCCTTGATCAGCGGCATGCAGATGGTCGCCGCGATGCCGATGTCCTGGAAGGTCCTGGCCTCCTCGGGCGCGATTTCCCTGGCGTTGTCGTTGATGATCAGTGGCCGCCCGGCATGCAGCTCGCGCACGGCGAGCGCGCCGAAATCCGCCAGTCGATAATGCCCGACGATCGAGCGCGCACCGTCGGCATGCCAGTTGCCGCGAATGGTGAAGCCGTCCTCGTCGGCGTCCATGTCGGCATAGGCGCAGTTGGCCAGGCCGAGATGCTGCGCCGTCATGCGGGTGGTGATCGCCAGGATTTCGCCTGCCCCGCGGCAATCCGTGATCGCCTGCGCAAGATCGTCGAGGAAGCGCAGCTTGGTCTCGCTTTCCTCCAGAGCTTCGCGGGCATGGTGCGCTTCGGTGATCTCAAATACGACGGCCATGACGCCTGCGGGCGTGCCGTCGTCGCCGGGGACCGGTGAATAATCCAGATTCAGCCAGATCTGCTCGGGCTTGCCGTGGCGATGCAGCGTCAGCATGTGGTCGCGGTAACTCAGCGTCCCGCCCGCCAAGCCGATTTTCATGACGTTGGCGTTGAATTCGGCGACTTCCTCCCAACCGTCGAGGACGTTGGACCCGAGCAGGCGGCTGTCGCGCCCGCCCGCGAACTCCGCATAGGCATCGTTGTAGAGCATGACGCCCTTGGGGCCCCACAGCAGCACCAGCGGCACGCGCGATGGCAGCATCATCGCGACGGTATGGCGCAGGCTTACCGGCCAGCTTTCGATCGGCCCGATCGGGGTGGAGGACCAGTCGTGCGCGGCGATGCGGCGCGCGAGATCGCCTTCGAGTCCCATGAACCCGTCGCCGTTCGCTTCGCTCCGCGTCATGCCCCTAACCGATCCCTTCGCGCCGGGCCGACCACCCCTTCCGTGCGCACGACAACACATCGCGCGCAGGACGGTTCCCGGTCAATGGAAGGTGAGCACTTATCCTGAAGCTGCGATGGGATAAGGGAGAATCCCGGCCCGTGCCTCCGAACCGGAGAAACGGGGGGCGAGGCAGGCGCGGTTGCGCCCCTTGCTTTTCGCTTCGTAAAGGCCCCGGTCGGCCTGCCGCATCGCCGGAGACAAGTCCTGCACGCCCGGGAGGACAGGCGCGCAGCCTATGCTCAGGGTGCCGCAGTTGTCCGCCCCCTGCCGAATTGCGAATCCGGTGCAGAGATCCTCGGCCAGCCTCAGGCTGCGCCCTTCGTCGATGCGGGGCAGCAGCACCACGAATTCGTCACCGCCGAGGCGTGCGGTCACCGCCGATGCGGGCAGGCGCACCGCCAGGAAAGCCGAGAGATCGACGAGCAGGCGATCGCCGTCCTGATGGCCGAAGCAGTCGTTGATCGTCTTGAAATTGTCGATGTCGATAAGCAGCAGCGAGCCGCCCTGCTGCTGCACGTCGCGGGTGCGGGCCTCGAAGCCGCGGCGATTGAGCAGGCCGGTGAGGGGGTCGCTTTCGGCAAGGCGTGTGGCGCGTTCCTCGCGGCGGCGGCGCAGCGCGCCTGCGATCGACATCGCGAGGGCGACTTCGACGAGGATCCCCTCGAACAGCGAGATCGGAATCAGCACGCCGGAGTAGGAGGACAAATCGACGAACGCGCCGGGCACGAAGGCGCAGCCCGCCTTCACCGCGTAGAAGGAGCCGTGGACAACGAAGGTTGCAACCAAAGTACGGGTTTCCGAACCCGTAGTGCGGCGCGCCTCCAGCAGCACGCCGGCGGCTCTGAGGCAGAACACCGCCACGAATGCGGCGTTGAACAGCGACATGACCTGATCGCGGTCGCCGAGCCCGGGGATGGCCATCAGTGCCGAGCAGAGCAGCGGGGCGGCGAACCAGGCAGGGCTCAGCCTGCGCTGGGCGAAAGATGCAGCGCCGAGCAGGAACATGAAGTGGGCCAGCGGGACCATCGAGTTCGACAGCCAGACGCCGAGGAGGAAATCCCCGCTCTGGCGCAGGGGCGCAAGGGTGCAACCCACGACGATGCAGAGGAACCCGAGCGCGAAGCTCAGGAGGAACCGCTCGCGCAGGGACCGCCATTCGATAAGAAGAAACGTCGCGGCCACGAACGCGATCGCGTTCGAAAGCAGCAACATGGTTTGCGCATCGACCGACATGAAGAACCCGGAACCCCCTTGCGCGAGGAAGTTACGCCAATCTCCTAAACAAAAGGTGGATGGGCCGTAAACCATGCTTGCCGCTGCTGCTTTTTCGGCAATGTCGGGTGAGGATCGAGGCGCGGCGCTGCCATGGATTTGCAACCAAGACGGCCCAATGCCATTCTGTGACCTGACACCCGGCCGAACGCACGCGCGAAGGCCATCTGCAACTTCGCACTACCGCCAAAACCGGGGAGCATATCGCATTGCGCGGCTGGATTCTCTTTCAGCATCAACTCGACCCGTCGATTCCCGAGGTGCCCGAAGTCTTCCGTTTCCAGGAGGCTGCAGGCGCGCTCGGCATCGAACTGCACGTCCTCCAGCCCCACAGCTTCGAACTGGTGGTCGGCACCGTCGGCGACTGGGCGATCAAGTATCAGGGGCGCGAGATCGAGAAGCCCGACTTCGTCATCTGCCGGACGGGCGCGGAGACGGACTACTTCACGTTGGCCCTGCTGCGCCACTTCGAGCGGCGCGGGGTGCGGCTGGTCAACGGCCCGGCAACGATCGAGACGGTGTCCGACAAGCTGCACACCCTGCAGACGCTGAACCGTGCAGGGTTGCCGATCCCGCGCACGATGCTGGGCACGTTCCCCATCGACGTCGATCTGGTCGAGCGGGAACTGGGCTTTCCGGTCATCGTCAAGACGCTCAAGGGTACGCGCGGCGCGGGCGTCCTCAAGTGCGAGGACCGCAGCCAGTTCGAGGATCTGGCGGGCCTGCTCGAAAGCGCCGAGGCCAAGGCGGACTTCATCCTGCAGCACTACGTGCGCGCCAGCCATGGCCGTGACGTGCGCGTGCTGGTGGTCGGCGGGCGGGTGATCGCGGCGATGGAGCGGCGCTCGCTGACCGGCGGCTTCAAGTCCAACGTCTCGCTCGGCGGCGTCGGCGTCGCCTACAACCCGCCGCAGGAGATGGCGGAACTGGCGGTGCAGGCGGCCGACGTTCTGGAACTCGACATCACCGGCATCGACATCCTGTTCGATGAGGACGGCTACCGCATCTGCGAGGCCAATTCCGCCCCCGGCTTCCAGGGGCTGGAGCGGGCGACCGGGCTCGACGTGCCGACGGCGATCCTCGAATGGGTGATCTCCACGCAGGCCGCCGTGCAGGAAAGCAAGCCTGCCCCGGCCGAGAGCACCGCGCTGGCGGACATGGTCTTCGGCGGCCGCACCGGCCTGCGCGCGCTCAGCGACCGCAATGCCGAATTCCGGCCTTTCGCCAATGCGGTGGGCCTGCGCATGCTGGCGGCGGGGATCGGTTGTCTCGTGCAGAGCTCGTTCCCGCAGCCGCTGGTGGATCGCCGCAGCCCGACCGGGATTGGTCTGCGCTCCCTCTTCGAAGGGCGCGCCAAGGTGGACCTGACGGGCCTCAACGACCGGGCGCATGAACGCACGCTGATGGTGGTGCTCGCGGTCGCGATCTGGGCGGCGGTCATGCCCTGGCTCGCCGGGGCCGAGGCGGTGGTGAGCGGGGTGCTCTCCGTCCTCGCGCTCATCTTCCCGGTGCTGTTCCTGCTGACTTCCCCGGCCGGACGGTTCGGAGCCGGCTCCGCGCGCCGACGCAGGAGCAACGGATGATCGACTTTTCCGCGATTCCCTGGGCGGCGCTGGCGCCGTTCATCGTCGCCGGGTTCCTGGCGCAGCTGGTGGACAGCGCGGTCGGCATGGGCTTCGGGGTGATCGGCAACTCGCTGCTGATCCTGCTCGGCCTGCCGCCCGCCGCCGCGTCCTCGGTGACGCATGCGGTCGAGAGCTTCACCAGCGGCGTCTCCGGCGCGGCCCATGCCCTGCAGCGCAACGTCGACTGGATGCTCTTCGCGCGCCTCGTCATTCCGGGCATCGCCGGGGGGCTGACAGGCGTGTGGGCGCTGTCGCACCTCAGCCTCTCGATCCTGCGGCCGGTCCTGCTGGTCTATCTGGCGGCGGTCGGCATCTACCTGATCTGGCGCGGAGCGCGGCGGGCGCAGGCCTATCGCCGGATGCGCGCGGTGGGGCCGCTGGGCTTCGTCGCCGGGTTCCTCGATTCCTTCGGCGGGGCCTGGGGGCCGGTGACGACGGGCAGCCTGATCGCGCAGGGGATGACCCCGCGCGTGGCGGTGGGCACCGTCAACGCCGCCGAGTTCTTCGTGACGGTGACGGTGCTGTCGGCCTTCATCGGCACGCTGGGCCTGCAGTCGTTCTCGATCGCGGCGTCGGGCCTGCTGATCGGCGGGATCGTCGCTGCGCCGATCGGGGCGCTGGTGACGCGGCGTGCATCCTCGCGCGATCTGACGCAGTGGATCGGCGGGGTGATGATCGCGCTGAGCCTGTGGGGTCTGATCTCGCTCGTCTTCGCGCCGATCCCGCTGTTCTCGCGGATGTGAGGGTCAGGCGCGCTTCAGTCGTCCCCCGCTGAGCGTCTCCGCCAGACCCGGCGCGACCATGAGCAGTCCCTTGGCGATGGCCACCACCGCGCCGAGGATCAGGAACGGCTGGCCGATAAGATAGACCGGATAGAGCGGCGAGCCGAGCTTTCCGGTCAGCTTGCCGACAACCGGCCCCAGCAGCCAGATCAGGATCAGGTGCGCGCAGAAATAGAAGAACATGTACGGTTCGATCCGGCGTAGCAGCGGCGCGGCGCGAGTGGCGACGAGGCGCCATGCCAGCCACCACACCGCCAGCGATGCGGCAACGCGCGCGGCTAGGTCCACCGCCGCCGTCGAGGCATCGTCGAACGGCCGGGCATCGCCGATCGAGACGTAGAGATGCAGCGGCATCAGGACCACGAAGGGCGCCAGCGCGACGATGGCGGGCCATGCGGCCACGCGCTCGGCGAGGTTGGCACGGCGGGCGATGATGCCGATGGTGAAGAACATCAGGATCGAGGCGCGCAGGATCACCGGCGGGCCGATGCCCAGTACGTGGCAGGTTCCCGCCGCCAGCGCGAGCAGAGCCAGCGCCTTCGACGGCAACCGCACCAGCAGCGGGGCCAGCACCATGCACAGGAACAGGTCGCGCAGGAACGGCATCTGCACGTTGATGTCGGGCGGGCGGGTGACGATGAACAGTTCCTCGACCAGCCAGCGCACCGATTGCGGCATGGGCGCGGCGAGCCCGAACTGCCATGCCGCGCCCGATACCAGCAGCACCGCCAGTGCGTTCCACAGCACCATCGGGAGCAGGATCGTGCGCGCCTTGCGGGCGACGTGCGGCCCCCAGTGACGAGTGCGCGAGGAGCCCGCGACCAGCCAGCCGGAGATCAGTCCCAGCAGCGGCACCGCGCTGCGGCCGAACCCTTCCATCAGGACCCAGCGCAAGGTCTCCTGCGGCGTCCCGCGCGCCAGATCGAGTTCGTAGCCGGAGAGTCCCGTCCAGGCGTGGACGTAGACGATGCCCGCGATGCAGATGACGCGCGCGATGCGGATCGCATCGGAGCGCCGGCTTTGCATGTCGCTATTCGGTTCAGCCAAGCCGTGTCCCGCCCATTATCATCCATGCTCCGTATGTGCTTTTGTCATCATAAAGCCTGCGAGGCGCAGTGGTTGCCTCGCGCAGACGATGCCAAGCCTATGCGTCACGCCGGGCGGGCGGCGGGACGAGCGGAGAGGGGCAGGGAAAAGGCTTTCAGAACAGCGCTTCGTCGAGCGCCATGACAGTGGCGGGACCGGCGGCGATACGGGCCGCGTGCAGACCTGCGCGGGGCAGCACGTAGCTCGCGTAGTAGGCGGCGAGGGCGGCATAGGTGTCGCGGCTGCGCGCATCCTCCAGCGCCGGGGCGGCGGCGAGGATGCGGACCCACATCCAGCCCAGCGACACCAGCGCGAAGAGGTTGAGGTACTCCGTGGCCGCCGCGCCGAGGGCATCGGCATCGCCCGATGCGGCCGCGATGGTGGCGCTGGCTTCCTCCAGCATGGCGAGGGCGGCGCGCATCTGCACGGCGAGGTCGCCTGAGTCGCTGTTGTCGATGTCGGCCGCGATTCCGTCGAGGTAGGCGCGCAAGGGGGCGCCGCCGTTCAGCGTGACCTTGCGCGAGACGAGGTCCATGGCCTGCACGCCGTTGGTGCCCTCGTAGATCTGGGTGATGCGTGCGTCGCGGACGAACTGCTCCATCCCGGCTTCGTGGATGTAGCCGTGGCCGCCGAAGATCTGCTGCGCCAGCACCGTTGTCTCGAAGCCGAAGTCGGTGAAAGCCGCCTTCACCACCGGCGTCAGCAGGGCGACGTCGGCAGCGGCGGCATCGCGCGTCGCGGCGTCCGGGTGGCGGTCGGCGATGTCCATGCGGATCGCGGTCCATGCGGCGAGGGCACGCGCGGGCTCCACGAAGGCGCGGCAGGCGAGCAGCATCTTGCGCACGTCGGCATGGGCGATGATCGGCACGGGGCCGGGGCGGCCGTCAGCGGCGCGGCCCTGCAGGCGCTCGCGGGCATAGGCGACCGCGTTCTGCGTCGCCGCATCGGCAAGGCCGAGCCCCTGGATGCCGACGAACAGGCGCTCGGCATTCATCATCGTGAACATCGCGTTGAGTCCGCGCCCGGCCTCGCCGACCAGCCAGCCGGTCGCGCCGTCGTAGTTCATGACGCAAGTGGGCTGGGCGTGGATGCCCATCTTGTGCTCAAGCGCGCCGACCGACATCGCATTGCGCTCGTCGAAGGCGCCGCTGGTTCCGGGCAGGAGCTTGGGGACGAGCAGGAGGCTGATGCCCTTCACTCCGGCCGGAGCATCGGGCAGGCGGGCGAGGACGAGGTGGACGATGTTGTTGCCGAAATCCTGATCGCCCGAGGATATGAAGATCTTGGTCCCGGTCACCGCATAGCTGCCGTCGCCGCGCGGCTCGGCGCGGGTGCGCAGCAGGCCGAGGTCAGTGCCCGCCGAAGCCTCGGTCAGCGCCATCGCGCCGCACCACTCGCCGGTCACGAGCTTGCCGAGGTACGTGGCCTTGAGTTCGTCCGAGCCGTGTGCGGCAAGCGCTTCCGCCGCGCCGCGAGTGAGGCCGGGGAACAGGCCGAATGACAGGTTGGCGGCGGACACCATCTCGTCGAGCATGATCTGGACGGTGCGCGGCAGGCCCTGTCCGCCGAACTCGGGATCGCCTGCGAGGCCGGGCCAGCCCGCCTCGACGAATTCCGCATAAGCCTCCGCGAAGCCCGGTGCGGTCACGACATTGCCGTCGACCAGCTTCGTGCCCGCCGCGTCGCCCGGCAGGTTCAGCGGGGCTAGGCGTTCGGTGCACATGCGACCGGCCATCGTCAGGACTTCGCCTGCAAGCTCGCTCGTCACTTCCTCCAACCCGGGCAGCGCGGCCATCTGCGCGTCGAAATCGAGCACGTGCTCCAGCAGGAAACGCATCGTCGCGACGGGGGGCTCGTAGGTCGAGGGCATGGTCGTCTCCACAGGGGCTTGCGTGCTTGCGCGGCTTTCCATCTTACTGTACCAAACGATCGTTACAATCAAGGCGATGTTGCCATGACCCTTGAATTTCCTTGCCGATCGGTCGGCCGCGCGCCAACGCAGGCCGAATGAACGCACGCCATCCCGACAAGTCGAACCCGTCGCGCGAGGACGAGGTCGTGGCCGCCGCCGCCGGCCTCTTCGCCGAGCGGGGCTATGCCGCGACCAGCATTCGCGACATCGGCGAGCGGGTGGGCCTGCTGGGCGGCTCGCTCTACCACTACATCAAGAGCAAGGACGCGCTCTTCGTGCGCATCCACGACGCGGCGCTGCAGGCGGCGGAAGACCGCATCCGCGCGGCGATCGAAGGGGTGGAGGAGCCCGCTGCGCGGCTGGCGAGGGCGTGCCGGGTGCTGCTGGCGATCCAGCTCGACCCGGCCTCGCTGACGATGCCGCTGATGAACGACTTTCGCGCGGTGCCAGACTCCGTGCGCGTGCAACTGGTCGCGCGGCGCGATGCGTTCGAGCGGCTGTTCGCGGACCTGATTGATGCCCTGCCGCCGCAGCCGGGGCGCGACCCGGCGATCTATCGCATCCTGCTGCTCGCCACGCTCAATTCGGCGAGCGAGTGGTATCGGCCGGGGCGCCTCACCCTCGATGAAGTCGCCGACCAGATTCTAGGCGTCTACGCGGTCGGTTCCTGAGTGGGGACGGCGCGGCAGAGTCCTTCCTGCGCCACGCTGGCGACCAGCGTTCCCGCCCGATCGTAGATGGCGCCGCGCGCAAAGCCCCTCGCGTGACCGGCCCAAGGGCTGTCCATCGCGTAGAGCAGCCAGTCGTCCACCGGCGGAGTGGAATGGAACCACACCGCATGGTCGAGGCTGGCGACCTGCATGCCGGGCGAGAAGATCGCCTTCGAATGAGGCAGGATCGCCGTGGAAAAGAGTGCGAAGTCGCTGGCGTAAGTCAGCACGACGCGCCTGAGCATTTCGTCGCTGTCGATCGGTGCGGCCAGCCTGAACCACAAGAACTGGTGAGGGGTATCCGAGCCCTGCACGGCGGGCGGGCCGGGCCGGATCTCGAACGCGGCGAGGCGGTCCAGCATGGCCTGCGGGAATTTCTGGCCTGTCGCCGCGAGCGCCGTGACGAGGTCCGGGCACTGCTCGGGCGAGGGCACTTGCGGCATGGCGGCGGCGTGGGCGAAGCCGTCCTCGCGCCGATGGAACGAGGCCGCCAGGTTGAGGATCGGCTTGCCGCCCTGCATCGCCACGACGCGACGGTTGGCGAAGCTGCCGCCGTCGAAGTCGCGCAGCACGCGGTAGATAATCGGCCGCGTCGTATCCCCGGCGCGCAGGAAATAGGCGTGGAGCGAGTGCGCCTGCCGATCGCTGCCCGCAAGATCGCGCGCCGCTGCCGCCAGCGCCTGCGCCACCACGAGCCCGCCGAACACGCGGCCGGGCCGTTCCTCGGAGGCGCCGCCACGGAACAGGTCGGTGTCGATCTCCTCGACTTCGAGGAGGGCGCGCAGTTCGGCGACGGCAGCAGCAGGCTCAGTCATCGACGGGCCTTAGCGGGGAGCCTTCGAGCCACGCAAGGGCCTGCCGCTCGATCGAAAGCAGTTCCTCCAGCGTCTGGTCGATCGCGCGCTTCTGCTTGCGCAAGTCGGCGATACGCTCGCCGACCTTGGACTTGAGGGCGCGGACCTGTTCGTGATGCTCGGGATCGACGTCGTAGAGATCGAGGAACTCCTTGATCTCCCGGATCGAGAAACCGAGCCGCTTGCCGCGCAGGATCAGCTGCATCCGCCCGACCTCACGCCGCGAATAGATGCGGGTGGTGCCGACCCTCTGCGGCGCGATCAGGCCCTTGTCCTCATAGAAGCGCAAGGTGCGCATCGTCACGCCGAGCAGGGTTGCGGCTTCCTGGATGCCCAGAAGTTGCGGCGGTTCGGGAGCGGGTGCGGCGCTCAAGCTGCGGTTCCGCCCGAGCCTTGGCCAGAGTTTTGGCCTTCACGCTTGGCAGCTTCTTCCGCGACGAGGTCTTTCTTGGACAGCTTGCCTACCATGGTCTTGGGGAGCGAATCCCGGAACTCGATCGAGGCGGGCATCTCGATCTTGTTCAGCCGTTCGCGCAGGAAGTCCAGCAATGTCTCCTGATCCAGGATGTCCCCGCCATGCAGCACCACGAAGGCCTTGGGAGCCTGCCCGCGATAGGCATCGGGGATGCCGATCACGACCGCCTCGGCGACCATCGGATGCTCGTAAAGCGCTTCCTCGATGATGCGCGGATAGACATTGTACCCCCCGCAGAGGATCACGTCCTTGATCCGGTCGACGAGGAAGAGATACCCGTCTTCGTCGAGATAGCCGATGTCGCCGGTGCGCAGGGCGCCGTAGATGAAGGTCTTCTCGGTGTCCTCGGGACGGCCCCAGTAGCCCTGCATGATCTGGGGCCCGCGCGCGCAGACTTCGCCCTTTTCGCCGGGCGCGCAAAGGCGGGTGGGGTCGGAGGGATCGCGGATTTCCAGCGCGGTGCCGGGGAAGGCGGGGCCGCAGGCGTTGTCCTTGACCAGCCCTTCCAGCGGGTTGCAGGCGATGATCGGGCTGGCTTCGGAGAGGCCGTAGCCCTCGACGACGTTCACCCCGGTCTTCTCCTCGAACTCGCGGCGAACCTCCAGCGGCAGCGGCGCGCCGCCGGAGATGCAGACGCGCACGTTGTCGAACTCGCCGTGAAGCTGTTGGTGGTTGAGCGCGGTGTAGAGCGTGGGCACCCCGAAGAACTGCGTCGGCTTCGTGCGCTTGGCGGTGGCGAGGAAGGACTTCATCTCGAAGCGGGGCAGCAGGATCATCTCCGCCGCCGTGTCGACCGAGTAGTTCAGCACCGTCGTCAGCGCGAAGACGTGGAACAGGGGCAAGACACCCAGCGTGCGCTCCTGATGCTCGGGCATGTGGCCGACATGCGCGATCATCTGCGCCGAGTTGGCGGCCAGGTTCGCGTGGCTGAGCATCGCGCCCTTGGGCACACCGGTGGTGCCGCCAGTGTACTGCAGCACCGCGAGGTCGTTGGGATGGCGTTCGACCGGGTCCGGCTCTGCATCGCGGGCGATCAGGTTGGCCCAGCGCGCATAGCGCAAGTCGTGCGGCTCATGCGCGATGTCGTGGCGCTTGAAGAGCAGGAAGGCGCGGCGCTTGATCGCGGGCAGAGCGTCGGCGAAGGGGCAGACGACCACGCGCTTGAGGCAGGTCTTGCCCACCAGCGGCTCCAGCTTGGGCAGGCAGAGCGCGAGGTCGGTGGCGATCATCACCTCGCAGCCGGAGTCGGTGACCTGATGCGCCATCTCGCGCTCGGTATAGAGCGGGTTGAAGTTCACCACGACAGCGCCGATCCGCAGCACCGCGAAGTAAGCGACCACGTAATAAGGCGTATTGGGCAGGCACAGGCCGACACGGGTGCCCTTGGTGACACCAAGGTCCTGCAGGCCGCGGGCGGCACGCTTCGCAAGCGCGCCGATTTCCGAATATGTCCACTTGCGGCCCATGAAGTCGACCGCCGACCATGCTCCATGCGCATCTACTGCATGGTCGAGCAGGTCGGTCAGAAGACGCGGCGCGATCGGCGGCATCTCGTCCGTCGTTGAGGAGGCAGTGGCGGGAGCGACCCCGCCGATCGTCGCCGCGT
>NZ_BAAILP010000205.1:39696-50292 GCF_054589055.1 Novosphingobium sp. 11B
AAGCGTCCTTCAGCTCGCCGTTGGTGATCACCGGCGTCTGCACCGCCGTGCCCGCATAGGCAGCGGTGATGCGGTCGATCGGAGCATCCTTGAAGGTGATGTACGAGGCCGCCGCGTCGATGGTGAAGGCCGGGCTCGGCGAATAGCTGGTGCCTGCCGAGAAGTTCCAGCGGTTGCTGTCCGGCACGCGCGCGTCGCGGTTGCCGTCCTGCGTCGGGGTGATGCCGCGCTGGAAGCCGGTGCGCAGGACCCACTGCGGGTTGACCTGATAATCGGCGCCGATCGCCCAGGTCCAGCTGTTGCGGTAGTTCTCGGGGATCGACTGGTTGATCGGCGCGCCGATGTCGATGGTGTCGAACTCGCTCCAGCCCATGCGCACGACCTGCGCGTTGAGGGTCAGGCTCTTGCTCATCTGCGCGCGGGCGCTGCCGATGAACATCCAGGGCGTGCTGAACGAAGCCTTGGCGTCGATCGTGCCGTTCTGCGCCGCGAGCGGACCGGCCAGCCCTTCGAGCGTCACCGTGCCATCCAGCTTGTGCTTGATCGAGGACTTGTAGGCGAAGCCCAGCGAGACCGGGCCGTCATGGTACTGCACACCGGCCGACCAGCCCACATCCCAGCCGTTGCCCTTGAGCGTCTGGTGCCCGTCCGCCAGCAGCGGCGACAGGTTGGGGAGGTAGTTGCCCAGCGTCGCATCGACGTACTCGATGTTCGCCGCGCCGCCGATGTAGAGGCCCTTGGCCAGTTCCACCGCGATCGAGGGCTGGATGTCGTACGTGCGCAGCTTGGTCTTGTCGGCGCTGTAGCGCGCCCAGCTGTCGGCGTCGTAGTCGGTGGTGAACGAATAGGGTGCCGTCAGCGACAGGCCCACCGCCACGCGGCCGAACCCATAGGCGATCGCTCCCGAAGGCAGGTAGCCGTTATCGATCGGGTTCTTCGCCACCGGATTGCCGCCGACCGAGGCCGGGGCCTGCTGCGGCCGCACGATCACGGTGCCGTTGTCCACGACCTTGCCGCGCGGCAGGATCGCGCTGGCGCGCACGGATGCCTCGCCGCCCTGCATGCCCGCGATCGAAGCCGGGTTCCACCAGAGGGAATCGACGCCGGTATCAGCCGCCTCGCCCGAGAAGGCGCGGCCCTGTCCGCGGACGGACTGCTCCTGAAGGTAGAACGCCTGCGCGCACGCAGATCCGCTCCACGCGAAGGCGACGACGCTGGCCGCGCTCGCAAGGAAGATGCGGTTGTACTTGGTATGCATTCGGTACTCTCCCTAGGTAATTGCTTTTTGGCAGCTACTTAACTGCCGCGCGGCTTACTTGATCCGCGTCCATGTCTGGGTTTTGCACAGCGGCCAGACGATGCAGCCCTTGAGCTTGAGGGTGTCCGCGCCCGCCGGGGTGATCGTGGCCTTGTAGGTGCCGCCGTCTTCCGGGTTGTAGATCGTCCCGCCCGACCAGGCGTTGCCGTCCTGCTTGAAGCCGCCGAGGATCTGCAGTCCCTTGAGGCGGCGGTCGCGCTTGGACGCGTCCTTGTTGTTGATGTCCTTGAGTTCCGGGTTCTTCAGGATGTTCTCGGAAGACACCAGCTTGCCGCAGATCGAACCGCCGCAGCGTTCGATCTCGACCACGCCGTGCTTGGCAGGCGTACGCCACGAGCCGGCCAGCGCGCCCGGATCCGCCGCCACCACCGGCGATGCGGCGACGATCGCAGCGCTGGAACCCAACGCCAGCGTTGTAAGTTTAAGGAAGTGCATTTGCGACCTCTCCATCTCTCTCGCCCGGATTTCTCTGCTGGAACCGCGCCCCTGACTTCGCAGGTGACGACCGATCCCGACCGGATGGACTCGGCATATCCCAAAATTTGCTTGACGTATAGGGAAAGATTCGCACCTTAAGGGAAGACGTTCGGGAGAACGAGGACCGCTATGGATTCGGCACTCAAGCCGGCCGGGTCCGCCCATGGAGAGGAATGCATGCAAAGCGTCGTGATCGCGGGCTACGCCCGTTCGCCGTTTCACCTGGCCAACAAGGGCGCACTCGCCCGCGTCCGCCCCGACGACCTCGCCGCGCAGGTGATCCGGGGGCTGATTTCCAAGACCGGCGTGGAGCCCGCCGATATCGAGGACATTATCGTCGGTTGTGCTTTTCCCGAGGGAGAGCAGGGGCTTAACGTCGCGCGCCTGATCGGCCAGATTGCGGGACTGCCGCAGTCGGTCGGCGGGATGACGGTGAACCGTTTCTGCGGCTCCTCGATGAGCGCGATTCACATCGCCATGGGCCAGATCGCCGTAGGGGCTGGCGAGGTATTCATCTGCGCCGGTATCGAATCGATGAGCCGGGTGCCGATGAGCGGCTTCAACCCGCTGCCGAACCCGGCGCTGGCTAAGTCGACCGCCGCTTATATCGGCATGGGCGAGACGGCCGAAAACGTCGCCACCCAGTATCAGATTTCGCGCGGCGAACAGGAAGCGCTCGCCGTCGAGAGCCAGAAGAAGGCCGCCGCCGCGCGCGAAGCAGGCAAGCTGGCCGATGAGATCGTGCCCATCGAAACCAAGGGCGGCACCGTCAGCGAGGACGGTACGATCCGTCCCGAAACCACCGCTGAAGCCCTTGCTGGCCTGAAGCCCGCGTTCGATGCCAACGGTTCGGTGACGGCGGGCACGTCCTCGCCGCTGACCGATGGCGCCAGCGCCGTGCTGGTGACCACCGAGGACTATGCGCGTGCCCATGGCCTGCCGATCCTCGCGCGCATCAAGTCGGTGGCGATCTCCGGCTGCGCGCCCGAGACGATGGGCCTTGGGCCGATCCTCTCCAGCCAGAAGGCGCTGGAGCGTGCCGGGATTTCCGCTGGTGATCTCGACGTGGTGGAACTGAACGAAGCCTTCGCATCCCAGGCACTTGCCTGCATCAAGGACCTCGGGCTCGATACCGCCAAGGTGAACATCGACGGCGGCGCCATCGCCATCGGCCACCCGCTCGGCGCGACCGGTGCGCGCATCGTCGGCAAGGCGGCATCGCTGCTCAAGCGCGAGGGCGGCAAGTACGCGCTCGCCAGCCAGTGCATCGGCGGCGGGCAGGGCATCGCCACCGTTCTGGAGGCCGTGGAATGAGCCAGCCGATCAAGAAAGTCTGCGTCATCGGCGCGGGCACCATGGGTGCTGGGATTGCCGCACAGGTCGCGAATGCGGGCGTGCCGGTGCTGCTGCTCGACATCGTGCCCAAGGAAAGCGGCAACCGCAATGCCGTGGCCGAAGGCGCGGTGGCGAAGATGCTCAAGACCGAGCCCGCGCCGTTCATGAGCAAGGTCGCCGCCAAGCTGGTCGAGACCGGCAACATCGAGGATCACCTTGAAAAGATTGCCGAATGTGACTGGGTGATCGAGGCCGTCATCGAACGCCTCGATATCAAGCAGGGCCTTTATGCCAGGCTTGAGGCGGTGAAGCGCGAGGGGACGGCGGTGTCGTCCAACACCTCGACGATCCCGCTGGCGCAGCTGGTCGATGGCCGTTCCGAGGCGTTCAGGCGCGACTTCCTCATCACCCACTTCTTCAACCCGCCGCGCTACATGCGGCTGCTGGAGATCGTCACCGGGCCGGATACCGATGCCGGTGTCGCCGCGAAGGTCGAGCAGTTCGCCGACGTGGCGATGGGCAAGACGGTGGTGAAGGCCAAGGACACGCCGGGATTTATTGCCAATCGCATAGGCACTTACTGGATCCAACTGGGCCTCAATGCGGCCTTCGATCAGGGCTTGAGTGTCGAACTGGCCGATGCCGTTGCGGGTAAGCCGATGGGCGTGCCCAAGACCGGGATCTTCGGCCTCGTCGATCTCGTCGGCATCGATCTGATGCCGCATCTGCAGGCCAGCCTTACCTCGACGCTGCCCAAGGACGACCCCTACCACGCCATCGCGCGCAGCCATCCGCTGATCGAAAAGATGATCGCAGACGGCTATACCGGACGCAAGGGCAAGGGCGGATTCTACCGTCTTAACAAGGAGATGAGCCGCCGCAAGGAGACCATCGACCTTGCGACCGGCGAATACCGCGAGACCATCCGCGCCACCGGTCCCTCGGGCAAGGCGGGCCGCGGCGACCTTCGTGCGCTGGTCGAGACCAAGGGGCCGATCGGCGAATACGCCTGGGCGGTTCTGGGCGGCACGCTGGCTTACGCGGCTTCGCTGATTCCGTCGGCGGCGGACGATGTCGTGGCGATCGACGATGCGATGAAGCTCGGCTACAACTGGAAGGCCGGGCCGTTCGAGATGATCGACAAGCTGGGCGCCGCCTGGCTGGCACAGCGCCTTGAATCCGAAGGGAAACCGGTCCCGGAAATCCTGAAGGTGGCGGGCGACAGGCCGTTCTATCGCATCGAAAACGGCGTGCGACAGGCACTGGCACTCAGCGGCACCTACGAGGACATTAAACGCCCCCAAGGTGTCCTCAGCCTTGCCGACGTGAAGCTGGCAGGCAAACCGCTGTTGAAGAATGCCTCCGCCGCGCTGTGGGACATCGGCGACGGTGTCACGGCCCTCGAATTCACCGGCAAGATGAACGCGCTCGACGGCGAGGTCATGACGCTGATCGTCGAGGCGATCCCGCTGGTGGCATCGAAGTACAAGGCCCTGGTCGTCTACACCGACGCCGACAACTTCTCGGCGGGGGCCAACCTCGGCCTCGCGATCTTCGCGGTGAACATCGCCGCGTGGAGCGAGATCGAGAAGCTCGTCGCAGGTGGGCAGATGGCGTACAAGGGCTTGAAGTACGCGCCGTTCCCCGTGGTCGGTGCGCCGGCGGGCATGGCGCTGGGCGGCGGGTGCGAGATTCTGCTCCATTGCGATGCCATCCAGGCTCATGCCGAACTGTACATGGGCCTCGTCGAATGTGGTGTCGGCCTTGTCCCGGGCTGGGGCGGCAATGGCGAACTGCTCGACCGCTGGCAGAGCAATCCGATGATGCCAAAGGGGCCGATGCCTGCGGTCGCCAAGGTGTTCGAGACGGTGTCCACCGCCTCGGTTTCCAAGTCTGCGGCGCAGGCGAAGGAGATGCTGTTCCTGCGCGCGGACGATGCGATCACCATGAACCGCGATCGCCTGCTCTACGACGCCAAGCAGAAGGCGTTGTCGCTGGTCGAGGGCTACAAACCGCGCGAGGCCCCGCACTTCCGCCTGCCCGGCGAGAGTGGCCGCACCGCATTGTCGATGGCGGCCGAGGGCTTCCGCAAGCAGGGCAAGGCGACCGACTACGACATGGTCGTCTCCGACGCGCTGGCGACGGTGCTGACCGGCGGCGAGGCCGATCTGGTCGATGTGGTGAGCGAACAGGAACTGCTCAAGCTGGAGCGCGAGGCGTTCATGCGGCTGGTCCGCAGTCCGCGCTCGATCGCCCGGGTGGAGCACATGCTCGAAACCGGCAAGCCGCTGCGCAATTGAGATAACAGGGCGGCCACCGCGCTGCCCGAGGAGAGTGACACATGCAAGTCTATGAGGCGCCCCTGCGCGACATGCGGTTCGTGATCCACGAACTCCATCAGGACGACGGCTTCGGCAATCTGGAGGCGCTGGAGGAATTCAGCCCCGACCTCGTCGATGCCGTGCTCGAAGAGGCGGCGAAGGTGGCGCAGGAAGTTCTGCTGCCGCTCAACCGCTCCGGCGACATCGAGGGCTGCGTGCTGGAAAACGGCGTGGTCCGCACCCCCAAGGGCTTCAAGGAAGCCTACGAGATGTTCCGCGACGGCGGCTGGTGCGCGCTCGCGTCCGATCCCGAATGGGGCGGGCAGGGCCTGCCCGAGGCGGTGAACAAGATGACCGAGGAGATGATCTGCTCGGCCAACCTCTCGTTCAGCCTCTACCCCGGCCTGACGCACGGCGGCACCACCGCGATCGAGGCTTACGCCAGCGACGATCTGAAGCAGTTCTACCTGCCCAAGATGGTCTCGGGCGAATGGTCGGGCACGATGTGCCTCACCGAGCCGCACTGCGGCACTGACCTCGGCATGCTGCGCACCAAGGCCGTGCCGCAGGAGGATGGCTCCTACAAGCTGACCGGCGCCAAGATCTTCATCTCGGCGGGCGAGCATGACCTGACGCCCAACATCGTCCACCTCGTCCTCGCGCGGCTGCCCGATGCGGCAGAGGGCGTGAAGGGGATCAGTCTGTTCCTCGTGCCCAAGTACCTGCCGAAGGACGACGGCACCCCCGGTCCGTCGAACGGGGTCTCGGTCGCGGCGATCGAGCACAAGATGGGGCTCAAGGCCTCGGCCACCTGCCAGCTCAACTTCGACGATTCCACCGGCTGGATCGTCGGCAAGCGGGGCAAGGGCATGGAGGCCATGTTCAAGATGATGAACACCGAGCGCGTCTCGGTGGGCGTGCAGGGCCTCGGCGTGGGCGAGGCGGCCTATCAGTCGGCCGTCTACTACGCGAAGGGCCGCCTGCAGGGCCGCTCGCTGTCGGGGGTGAAGAATCCGAACGGCCCCGCCGATCCGATCATCGTCCACCCCGACGTGCGCCGCATGCTGATGACCATGCGCGCCTACAACGAAGGCTGCCGCGCGCTGGGCGGCTGGGTCAGCCGCGCGCTCGATGCCGAGAAGCACGCGACCGACCCGGCGGTGAAGCAGAACGCCGAGGACTTCATCGCGCTGATGACCCCGGTGGTGAAGGCGCTGTTCACCGACCTCGGCCACGAAAGCGCCAATCTGGCGGTGCAGGTCTATGGCGGCCACGGTTACATCGCCGAGAGCGGCGTGGAGCAGTACGCCCGCGATGCGCGCATCGCGATGATCTACGAGGGCACCAACGGCATCCAGGCGCTCGATCTGGTCGGGCGCAAGATGCCCGCGCACATGGGGCGCTACTTGCGCAGCTTCTTCCATCCGGTGTCGGCTTTCGTCGAGGCGAACAAGGCGGACGCGCAGTTCGGTCCGATGATCGCCGCGCTGGAGAAGGCGTTCGGTGCGCTGCAGCTTTCCACCGGCACCATCGCGCAGAAGGGCATGAAGGATCCCGAGGAAGCAGGCGCTGCGGCGACTGATTACCTGCGGCTGATGGGGCTGGTGGCGATGGCCTACTGCTTCGCGAAGTCGGCGATGATCGCGCGGGACAGGCTGGGCGAAGGCAGCGAGGACGCGGGCTTCTACAAGGCGAAGCTGGCGACGGCGCAGTTCTACTTCGATCGCATCCTGCCGCAGGCGACGGCGGCGTTCCTTGCGATCAAGGCGGGCAAGGCCTCGATGATGGCGCTGGAAGACGCGGCGTTCTGATGGGGGAGGGGTGGGGGTTGCCCACCCCCTCGTTCTAAAATCCGTCATCCCCGCGAAGGCGGGGACCCATCTGATGCCGGTGCAACAGGCTCTGTCATCAGTTGGGTTCCCGCCTTCGCGGGAATGAAGACGTGTAAACGAGAGTGACCTCTCATTCCCCTCCCGCTTGCGGGAGGGGGCAGGGGTGGGCCTCTATTAAGCCGCCACCGTCTCCGGCCGCATCAGTTCCTCGGCCATGCGATCGGCCACGACCGGCGGCGGCAGACCGTCGCTGGCGGCGGTGTCCAGCAGTTCGCGCATGCGCGGACCGATCGCCATGACCCGGCCGCGCACTTCGCTTTCGCTCTCGCCGAGGTATTCGGCCGCGACGTTGATGATGCCACCCGCGTTGGCGACGTAGTCCGGGGCATAGGCAATGCCGCGCTCCATCAGCAGGTCCGCGACATGCGGCGCGGCAAGCTGGTTGTTGGCCGCACCGCACACGACCTTTGCGTGCAATGCCTCGACCGTCGCGTCATCGAGCGCACCGCCCAGCGCGCAGGGCGCGAAGACTTCGGCCTCCACGGCGGCGATGCCCGCGATCCCCATGATCCGCGCGCCGGTTTCCTCGGCGAGACGCGCGCAGCGCAGCGGGTCGATGTCGGCAACCACCAGCTTCGCGCCCGCGCCGTGGAGCAGCCGCGCCAGCCCCGCGCCGACATTGCCGACGCCGGAGATCGCCACCGTCACGCCCGCAAGGCCGCTTCCGTAGCGGAACTCGACCGCCGCCTTCATCGCCTCGAACACGCCGAGCGCGGTCCAGGGCGAGGGATCGCCGCCGGCAAGGCCCGGCAGCGCGGTGCGGCCCGCGACATGGCGGGTATGGCGGGCCACGCACTCCATGTCGGCGACGCCGGTGCCGACGTCCTCGGCAGTGACGTAGCGGCCATCGAGCTTCTCGACCGCCTCGCCGAATGCCTCGAACAACGCGCGGCGGTCGAAGTCACCGGCGGGGCGGCGTAGCACGGCCTTGCCGCCGCCGAGCGGCAGGTGGGCCATGGCGTTCTTGTAGCTCATGCCCTCGGCCAGCCGGAAGGCGTCGCGCATGGCGGCTTCGGGGTCGTCGTATGTCCACAGGCGGCAGCCGCCCGCCGCAGGCCCGCGCGCGGTGGAGTGAATGGCGATGATGCCGTCAAGACCGGCGGCTTCGTCGGACAGGCGGACATATTCGATCGGCGGCATCATGCGCCGGGTCTGGGCAACCATCGTCAAGGCTCCATGCGGGAGTGGTGTTAGCCCCTGCATTATGCCGGGGGAGGCGAGGGCGTTCTGACCTCATTTGGAGTGCTTTACGGAAAATTCGACGCGACGAAGTCGGGTGTGCCGTGATATTCGGCGAAAATGACCGAGCTTGATCCATATGAGCGAAAAATTCTCCGCGAACTGCAGCGCGACGCGAATCAGACCACGGCGCAGATCGCCGAGCGGGTGGGCCTGTCCCCCTCGCCCTGCTGGCGGCGGATCGACCGGCTGGAGCGCGAGGGCTTCATCCAGCGCCGCGTGGCGATCGTCGACCGGCACAAGGTCGGCCTCAACGCGCATGTCTTCGTGCAGGTGAAGCTGAACGCCCACGGCCGCGCCAACCTCGACGAATTCGCCGCCAAGATCCGCGAATATCCTGAGGTTCTGGACTGCTACGTGCTGCTGGGCTCGGTCGATTTCATGATCCGGGTGGTCGCCGAGGACATCAGCGCCTATGAGCGCTTCTTCTTCGAGAAGCTGTCCCAGCTTCCCGGCGTTCAGGAAATTACCTCGACGGTCGCGCTGTCGGAGATCAAGGCGACGACGGCGTTGCCGATCTGATGGGGCTTCGACAAATTGTGCCTGACCCTTCGACAGGCTCAGGGTGAGCGGGGGTAGTGTAAATTCCCAATTCCGCTCAGGCTGAGCTTGGCGAAGCCCCCTCGGTACAACCTGCCAGCGGTTCTGGATGATGAAAGGTTTTGGATGTCGCAACCCCTCACGATCGAGCCCACCCCCGAAGCGCCGCAGCTGACGGACAGGATGCGCCTCAAGGCCATCGTCGCGGGCTCTGCGGGCAATCTGATCGAGTGGTACGACTTCTACGTGTACGCCTTCACCGCGCTCTATTTCTCCTCGGAGTTCTTCCCCAAGAGCGACGCGCTGGTGCAGGTCATGGCGACCAGCGGCATCTTCGCGGTGGGCTTCCTGATGCGGCCGATCGGGGGATGGTTCTTCGGGCGCTATGCCGACCGGCACGGGCGGCAGAAGGCGATGGTCGTCTCGGTGCTGATGATGGGCGCGGGCGCGCTGCTGATCGCCGCGCTGCCGACATACGCGACGATCGGCGTCGCGGCCCCGGCGCTGCTGCTGGTGGGACGCATGCTGCAGGGCTTCTCGACCGGCGGGCAGTACGGCACGGCGGCTACGTATCTCTCCGAGATCGCCGGGCCGAAGCGACGCGGGTTCTGGTCCTCGTTCCAGTACGTCACGCTGATCGGCGGGCAGCTGACCGCGACGCTGGTGATCCTGCTGCTTCAGCAGCTCCTGGGCGATGCCGGGATGAAGGCGTGGGGCTGGCGCATCGGCTTCCTGATCGGTGCCGTCGCCGCCGGATGCATCGTGCTGCTGCGCGACCACATGCACGAAACCGCCGACGCCAGGGACCGTGAAGGCGCCGAGGCTGGAAGCCTTGCGGAACTGTTCCGCCACTCGACCCGCGCCTTCCTGATCGTCGCGGCGCTCACGGCGGGCGGCAGCCTGATGTTCTATTCCTTCACCACCTATATGCAGAAGTTCCTCGTCCTGACCGTCGGCATGGCCAAGGAGACGGCGACGCTGATGATGACGGCGGTGCTGATCGTGTTCATGATCCAGCAGCCGCTGATGGGCCTGCTCTCCGACCGGATCGGGCGGCGCAACAACATCGTCGCCTTCGCCGCGCTGGGCGTGGTGTTCACGGTGCCGCTGTTCAGCGCGCTGGCGGTGACGAAAAGCCCCGTCACCGCGTTCCTGCTGATCGCGGCGGGGCTGACGATCTGCAGTTTCTACACCTCCGTCAGCGGGCTGTTCAAGGCGGAGCTGTTCCCCGTCCATGTCCGCGCGCTGGGCGTGGGCCTTGCCTATGGTGTGGCCAACGCGCTGTTCGGCGGCACAGCGGAGAACGTGGCCTTCGCCTTCAAGCAGATCGGCATGGAGCACGGCTTCTACTGGTACGTCACTGCGTTCTGCGTGGTGTCGCTGGTGGCGGCGCTGATGCTGCCCGACACCCGCCGCGAAAATCCGCTGGACCGCGTGGCCACGGCCTAGAGCCTGCATCGTCGTGGGGGGGGGA